>NZ_JAUBQH010000020.1:8427-95196 GCF_036701145.1 Microcoleus sp. Pol17C6 | reverse complement strand
GTTGTAAGATGGATTCAATAATCTTCATGTATGCAATCTGTTGAGCTTGTGTGTTTTTATAGCTTAACCTAAAAGAGTGCCTTTTTTTCTGTTTATTTTGGGTTCAGATAGCACTCAGTTTTTTCGCTTCTGTGCTTTATTGCGTAAGCATCCCTATTTAAAAACTGTCCGGAGTATTGACTTAAGAAAAGGATTGTAATCATTAGTCAACCTATAAATGATGATTTGGCAAGGACGGTTGTAGCTCAATTGCTTTACCTAGATTCTCAAGCACCAGGAAAAGATATTTATCTATACATAAATTCCCCTGGGGGTTCAGTAGCATCGGGTATGGCTATATATGATACTATGCAATCCCTTCGCTCCGATGTTGTAACAGTCGGTATGGGTCTGTCGGCTTCTATGGGAAGTCTACTGTTGGCTGGAGGTACAAAGGGAAAACGTTTTGCCTTACGTCACTCGCGAATTATGATTCATCAACCTTTTGCAGGTGTTCAGGGGCAGGCCAGAGATATTAAAAATCAGGAAAAAGAAATTCTCCATTTGAAAAGACAACTCACTCAGCTATTAGCAAATCTTACTGGTCAACCCTTGCAGCGAATCCTAGTCGATACCGCTCAAGATTTTTTCATGTCTGCCCAGGAAGCTAAGGCGTATGGGATTATTGATAAAGTAGTGGATAAACTACCTTTAAGCTGTCAAACATAGTCTCACTCAGCTCAAAGCCCCTAACACTTTCAATGTAGCTTTTTGAGCGTTCGTCAATTCCGTTATACCTTGAATATTCATGCCTTCATACAGCCGATCGCCCATCAACGTCCTAATACAACATCCGGTTGCGACATCCCACAGCTTAATTGTGCGATCGAGGCCGCCACTTAATAAAATTTGACCGTCAGCGCTAAAGATGAAAGTGTTGAACTCTAGCGTTGCGTAGGGTTCGATCGCACTCAACCCAACTTAAAATTTAGAAAGCAAAGTAATTAATCCGAAAGTATAAGCCTTTTTCCTGCAAAGTTCGATCGCCCGATCGAGCATTGATCAAAGGAATGCCGTAGTCTAGACGCACATTCAACCGATCGCCCATCTGCCAAACCAGGCCCAAACCCGCACCCAGCAGTTTATCCGACTCAGGATTCGCCTTTTCCTCCGAATGGTTCCACCCTACCCCAAAATCAATAAACGGAGCCACTTGCAACAATCCTTCGACTTCCGGGACACGCCAAACCGGAATTCGCACCTCCGCAGACGCGATCGCACCGCTATCAGTTAGCAGCAAATCTTGGCGGTATCCGCGCACGCTTTGAACGCCGCCGATCCCGATTTGTTCCAGGGAAAGCAGGGGGCGATCGGCTAATTGAATATCGGAACGCACAATCAGCAGGGTTTCTGGCGCTAGCAGCCGCACGTATTGGGCTTGTCCGCGCCACGCCAGAAAACTGCTGTCAGGCCCGCTATCGTTCGCAGTAGCGCCGAACAGATTAGTGCCGAGGGAAAATTGCGATCGCGCCGCGAACACTTGGCTAGAACTCCGCTGCACGTATTCTTGAAAAAAGCGCACAGCCGAAACTCGCGTTTCGCCACGCTCATTTGCTCCCGCCGAAAGCGCAAATCGTTCCCCCGACAGGAATGTATCGCTTTCTTGCCGCGAAAAACTCAGTCCCAAAGCCAAAGTGCGATCGGGCTTTTCGACAATCGGCTGGCGGTAAGTTAATTCGTAAGTCCGCGATTTCCCCTCAATTTCAGCAGCATCAAACGGTTCCTCGATGATATTGGTGCTAGCAGCACTCGCTGCGAACCCAATCGTGCCGTTGCGCGCGTTGACGGGGACTGTGTAGCTGCCGTTGAATTCATTGCTGCCGTCGGTGTTAGCATAAGATACTTCTAATCCGTCGCCCAAACCGAGCAAATTGGCTTGATTTATGCGAACACCGCGCCGAAAACTGCCGACGCTGGGCGATCGGTTGTTGTCTGCGAACACTTCACCGTTAAAGCTGTCTGCTTCTTTTACCCGCACTTCTAAACGGCTGTTTTCCGGGCGGCTTCCGGCTTGCAATTCGGCAGAAATATTGCCAATTAAGGGGTCGAGTTGCAGCAATTGCAAGGCTTCTAGCAGACGATCGCGATTCAGGGGCCGTCTGGTAGCGCGCTCAAGGCGCGATCGCACGTAATTTGAATTCAAGCGCCTGTTTCCAGTAATCACAATTTCATCTAATCCGCCTTCTACAATCCGAATTTTCACCACACCTCCGTCTCTCGGAAAGGTTTGGTTGGCGAGAATTACAGCGCCGGAATTGATGTATCCTGCCGTTACATATTTTTGAGTGACGGCTGCTTCGGCTGCGATCAGTTCCGCAAAGGTGATTTCGCGCCCCGCAAACTGTTGCGTAACTTCTGCGAGTTCGCGATCGCTAAAAGCTGTGTTGCCCTCAAATTCAAAGCCAGCGACCCTAATTGTACCCGGAATCCCCGGTGTAATTTCGCTTTCAGCGGGTGTTGGCTGGGTGGGTGGGAGGGGAGACGGCGCAGGCGGTTGCGGCGGCTCAGGAGCTGGCAATTCGGGTTCTCGCGGCAAAATTGGGTTGGGCAGTTGACTCAGTTGCAAGTCGCGATCGATACCCAAATCAATTTTTTGTCGGTCAATATTTTCTTCTAGCTTTTGATCTGAGTTCAAAAGCTCGGTTTCTTGAGTTTTTGTGCTGAAAGTGCGATCGGTCTGAGATGTGGCACCATTGTCAATAAGCCTTTTACGGGCGGGCAGGATGCCCACCCCACAAGAAAAGTCACTCGTTGTGGAACAGGCATCTTGCCTGTTCTTGAGAATGCTGTAAGATGTCACATCGACTGAATTTGCCGCAGACGGCGGTAAGTCGGGAGTTTCCGCAGCCACTGAGTGTTCTGACTCTGTGGGTAACTGGGTTTCCTCGTCTTTTACCGGCAAGTCTTGGCGTTTGTCAAAAGTGGTTTCGTTAGGGGCTAAAGCTCGATCGCCTCCGCTGCTAACTGCTGCCAAATCCTCAACATTTGAGGTCAAAATTTCAACGGTGCTAGCGGATGTTTTCGCTGGTTTTCCCAGCCAAACTAACCCAAAAATTCCAGCGAGTAAAAATAGTTTTTGTGAGCGACAAGCCATAGGATATAATTATTATCTCGCTTAAGTGGGGGAAAATATTTTCAGGAAGTGAGCACCCTCAAGTAAAAATCAATCTTAACAGCAAAAAAGGAAACAGCCGTCGCAGCCAACAGTTTCGGCGACGCTACAAACCAAAAGGTCTATCGACGGCTGTTCATTTCCCAAGACTTACGCACCAACCGGGTTCTTATCCGAAAAAATATCGTGTAAGTCGATCGCAAACGGTAAAAAAAACCAAATTTTTTTTGTTGCCAAACCTACGCTTTCATGCTAATGCAGCGACCAGAACATTCCTGCACGCCAGGGTAAACCAGAAACCGGGTTGTGTCCGAAAAGACGCGCTACAACTGAGATCTTGCAGCATTCTCAATAATCTTTTTATGAACAGGCAAGATGCCTGTTCCACAAGAGATAAATTTTCTTGTGGAACAGGCAAGATGCCTGTTCTTAAGAATAGTGAAAGATGTGAGTTACAACCCGCAAAGCCACTAAACAACCCGGTTTCTTTAATTTGGGTGCATCATATCGTTTCCGGTTGCATCGAAATAATAAAATCGAGTCAACAGTTAACACTCAACCATTCAGTTTTTCGACCCGCCCGTCAACAGTCAACAGTCAACAGTCAACAGTCAACAATTCCGGAGGAGTGCAACCGGAATTGATATCATACCAAATCCGACTTTAATACCCCCTTTATTATTGAGTCCGGGTCTACCCACCTCCTGTGCGTAGACGCCGTTTCAACTGCCAAGCCTGATAAAGGGGGTTTGTAACTTTGAATTATGCAGAGCGACCCGCACTAGCCGCAGCACCCATTTGAGCCCCGTCAGTCAATCCCACCAACTTAGCGCTCAACTCCCACATCCGCTCGCCTTTTTCATCATCGCGGGCCTGGGGAGAAACCTTTTGCACAAAAGACTTACCATCTTTTTTCTGGCGATTCCCCCAACTCCAATAAGCCCCAGATTGCTTGTATTCGGGATCGGCAACCACCATCGCCAGCCTTTCCCCCGCCAACTCCTGCGACACGTAACCCCCGGTGATATTCTTCTGAAACAGCGGGAACAGCTTCTGAAACAAAGGATAGTGGTTGCGGAACAGCGGCGTATCCGCAACGCATCCCGGATACAGCGAAGTGAAAGTAATCCCCGTGGATTCGTGAAAACGGCGGTGCAATTCCCGCATCGTCAGCACGTTGCAAACTTTGCTATCTTTGTAAGCCTTGACCGGTTCAAACTTCTTGCCGTCAACCATCGAAATCGGGTCTTTGAAACCCGCTTCAAAACCCTCAAACTTGCCCAAATCCGGGCGCGGCGGAATCTTCCCGCCCAACTCGTCTGGATTGTGAGTCACGGTTCCCAAAATCACGATTCTCGCATCGGAATAATAGGAAGGCTTCATATTTTCCATCATCAGGTTGCACAGCAGAAAATGACCCAGGTGATTGGTAGTCATCGTCAACTCGTAACCCTCCGGGCTCCGCAGCGGTTCCTTAATCAAAGGCATATAAATGGCGGCGTTGCACACCAAAGCGTCCAGAGGCCTGCCGCTGGCCTTAAATGCCCGAGCAAACCGACGCACGCTCTCCAAATCGCCCAAGTCAATCTCCATGATGGAGAAACTGCCTTCAGGTATGCCCAACTCTCGGGCGGCGTCTCCGGCTTTCCGCACGTCCCGACAGGCCATGACTACGTGCCATCCTTTGTCTGCGAGAGCTTTCGCGCCGTACAAACCGACGCCGGAGGAAGCGCCGGTAATGATAACCGTTGATTTGTGATTTTGTGCCATCTTGTTAAAAGCGCTTCCGCTATTGATTTTTTTCAGGCACTCAAACGCTGAGCTAGCAGCTTGGATGTTTGGAAGTACCCTATGGTTATTAGGATATGGGGAAACGTTCTCGATCTCAACTGGGAGCCTCTCACTTTTGCAGCCAAGCCCAAAATTGGAGGCCGGAGACAGGAGGCAGGAGGCAGGAGGCAGAAGCCAGGAGGCAGGAGGCAGAAGAAGTGTTTTTACAAATAGGAGATGCTCGCTCTCAACGGGCGATGAAAATTAAATATAGCTCCAACTCCGACTCCTATTTTGAGAAATTAACCGTAAATCTTTTAGGGGCGGGTTCACCATTATCTATGATGCACGTACTCGGTATTTATTGATAAACCCGCCCCAACCAACTCAACTAAGAAATAGCTGCTGGTTCCTGATAGGTAGGGAAATCGATATAACCTTCAGGCCCAAAAGAATACCAGACGCCGACTTCAGCAGGCGGGTTGAGCGGCCAACCATTAGTAAAACGCTCTACCAAATCGGGATTGCTGATAAAATCCCGACCAAAAGCTATTAAATCAGCAACTTTGCTGCTCAGGGCCGTTTCAGCCTGTTCTTGAGTATATCCGCAGTTGCCGACGAGCGGCCCTGCAAACACATCGCGAAACTCTGCTATCATCATCGGTGTTCCCAATTCATGAAAGCCAAATGCTAGACCGTCCACTAAGTGAAGGTAAGCTAAATCATAGGCATTTAACTGCTCTGCGAAATACAGAAAATCTTCTCGATAACTGGGAGAACCCATATCATTGAAAACACCGTTGGGAGAAAGTCTAACTCCCACTTTGTTTGCCGGAAATACTGTGATAATCGCCTCGACAATTTCCTTAAGAAAACGGTAACGGTTTTCAACTGTGCCACCATAGGAATCAGTGCGGTGATTGGTTTTGGTTTGCAGGAACGTGTCAATGAGATAGCCGTTTGCAGCGTGAATTTCTACACCGTCAAAACCTGCCATTTTGGCTCGTTCGGCCGCCTTGCGATAATCTTCTACAACCAGGGAGATTTCATCGGTTTCTAGAGCGCGGGGGGTTTCGTAGGGTTGTTTGCCTAGAGGGGTATGAATGCCTTCTCCGTTTATTTTGATGGCAGAGGCTGCAACTGGCAATTGATTGTTTTCATGAAAACTGCTGTGGGAAGCTCGTCCGCAGTGCCAAAGCTGCATGAAAATCGGCGTTTGGTGGGCATGAACCGCAGTCACAACTTGTTTCCAAGCTTCGCCTTGCTCGTCTGAATAAATACCGGGCGTATTGAGCCAACCATTAGCTTGAGTAGAAACCACAGTGGCTTCTGTAATGATTAAACCAGCGGAGGCTCGCTGAGCGTAATACTCTGCCATCAAGGCATTGGGCATCCGCGTTTCACCGGCTCTGGCTCTCGTTAGGGGTGCCATGACTACCCGATTTTTTAAGGGTAAATCTCCGATTTTGAAGGGGCTGAGTAGGAGTGGAGAAGTTGTTTGATTGGTCATAATTTTGGTATTGTTTCAACTGAATAATCTGGGAAATCACATATAGCAACTGCCCGTGTTAGGATGCAAGGCGCAAGACATCCAAGAATCGCCAAAACGCAAGCAATCAAACTCATCAAGCTGTTTACGAATTTGACTTTTTAGCCAAGACTCTTCTTTGTTCAATTTTGTTAAACTCTGGAGAGTATGGCGGTAAATATAATAGTCTACACCCTGCTGTTTGAATCAATTCCTGAATCCGACCACTTTTATCAAATGTGAGATTATCTATGACCACTACCTGTGCTGTGACAAGTGTTGGAAGTAAAATTGTTGCTAGCCCAAGAGATGAGTAAGGAGATGGATAGCTGCGAGGTTTCAATCCCTGATAGGGTTTTAGGTTGTTTTCGGCGCACTTTTTGGGTTACGACCAACAAACCAAAAAATGGTTTCAATCCCTGATAGGGTTTTAGGTTGTTTTCGGCATGAAGAAGAACGGGAAACAGTGAAGCGGTTTCAGGTTTCAATCCCTGATAGGGTTTTAGGTTGTTTCCGGCTCAAGAAGTAAATTTGACATTTTACGCTCAACTTAATGTTTGAATCCCTGATAGGGTTTTAGGTTGTTTCCGGCTTTTGCAAGGAGCGTCCAAGCCGAGTCTCCGTCGTTTCAATCCCTGATAGGGTTTTAGGTTGTTTCCGGCACTTGCGGCATGGTGTAGATCCAATAAATTTTAAGTTTCAATCCCTGATAGGGTTTTAGGTTGTTTCCGGCGCACCATTGCATTCTGATATGAAAGGTTTGGCACGTTTCAATCCCTGATAGGGTTTTAGGTTGTTTCCGGCCGCCGCCGCAGAAGCGAAGGCAGAAGCCGATCGCAACTTTAGTTTCAATCCCTGATAGGGTTTTAGGTTGTTTCCGGCTACCCAAGAGCAAATCCGCCTCGAAAATGCCCCTAAGTTTCAATCCCTGATAGGGTTTTAGGTTGTTTCCGGCTTTTCTCGCTCGCAACGGCGGCAACTTAACAGGTTTCAATCCCTGATAGGGTTTTAAGTTGTTTCCGGCGTAATACGACGTGGCTAGAAGAATAAAAAATCTAGGTTTCAATCCCTGATAGGCTTTTAAGTTGTTTCCGGCATTAGCAGAGGACGCTGACATCGAACTCATAAAGTTTCAATCCCTGATAGGGTTTTAGGTTGTTTCCGGCCTAATGCCATTTTTCGCGCCTATGTTCAAGTAGGTTTCAATCCCGGATAGGGTTTTAGGTTGTTTCCGGCACGGCGGAAGTTTTTAGTTAGGGTGCTGACTGCTGCGTTTCAATCCCTGATAGGGTTTTAGGTTGTTTCCGGCCCAAAATTGAAGCTTTAGACGTGGTTAAAACACAAGTTTCAATGTGCGCGATCGATTCCAACAAAAACTGATCGCCCTCTGCCGCCAGTACAACCTGGAAATCCGCGATTAAATCAAAAAAAAAGCAGCCGGTAAAGGCTGCTTTGACAAATAAACCGTTGTTGAGTTAGAGGAGAAAACTTTTAAATCGAATTCAAATTACTGCTGTTTCCACTCCTGCCTGAGTTTCCACTATTTTCATCTACCGCTGACTCACCCTGCCTTCAGAACAAAACTTCAAATCCCGATTAGAATGCTGCTGAAAGTTCGTTGACTACTTTCACTCGGCCTCTGAGCACCGCCCGCAGCAAGCGGTTGACACAGCCTCTGTCTTCGTCATTCAGAGAGTCGTCGAAGGTGGCGGCCATCAAACCGTAGCGATCCGCCAGAGTCAAAACGCCTGTATCGGTTACAGAAGCGAGGATTTCAGAGATAGCGCCGGGAAGGAGTTGTACGGGGTGCATGGCAGTGCGGTTGAATTCGATATATTTATCATCTTCTGGTTTCCTCAAAAGATCGGTGATATTAATGAGGCCGCGAATGTGATTCTCTAGGGTGAAAGCAAGTGATCCGAGTAGAGTAAAGTTGTGACTTGGGTCACAGAGCCACAGGTTGCCACAGGCAATTCCATCCCGCGCCGATTTTTGGGTAGGACGTGGGGCTGACGGCATTTCGCTAAAATGATCGTTAATGCCCCAACCAGTTTAATTTTTACCCCAGTACCGAAAATGCTTGATTTTCTCAATCCCATCTTGGGCCGCAAGCCCGATCGCATCAAAGCCAATGTGGAAATCTATACTTGGCAAACCTGTCCCTACTGCATCCGCGCCAAAACTTTGCTGTGGTGGAAAGGCGTAAATTTCACGGAATACAAAATTGATGGCGACGAAGCGGCTAGAAAAGCAATGGCCGATCGCGCTAACGGACGCCGCAGCGTACCCCAAATTTTCATTAATAACCAACACGTAGGCGGCTGCGATGACATTCACAAACTCGATGCAGATGGAGAGTTAGATGCGCTGCTAGCTCAACCAGCAGTTTAAATTAGTGTAGGTTGGGTTTCGTTCCACCTGCTCAACCTACAAATTTACAAATCTTTGGCAAATTTACTTAGATTATCTTGCCGCCATTTAGCATCGGCGCGCCTGTCTGTTTGCAATTCTAAGACGCGAATCCCGCTATTTGGCAAAAAACTTAATTTTTGTTTGAACTGTTCCCAATCCTCAATTACCTCGTGTTCCACGCCGTAAGTTGCACATAACTGAGCAAAATTGATATGCTGCGGCGTGGCAAAAAACTCTTCAAAGGGCGGGTCAAATTTGGCAACGGGCAACATTTCAAAAATACCGCCACCGTTGTTATTAATTAATATGATTGTCAGATGACCGACAAATTTATTTTTAATTAAAAAACCGTTTGTATCGTGCAAAAGTGTTAAATCGCCTGTTAGCATGATGCTGCTTTGATTGCGGTGAGCAACTCCCAAAGCTGTTGATAATGTACCGTCTATACCGTTAGCGCCGCGATTGACAAAAGGTTTTATTTCTAAGTGGTTTGGCTTCCAGAAAAACTCTACATCTCTGACGGGCATACTGTTGGCAATAAATATCGGTGTTGCGGGCGGCAAAATTTGGGAAAGCAGCCAGGAAACTTTGGGCTCGATTATGTTGTTAATTGCTGAGATTTTTTGGTCTATTGTTTGTCTGACTTGGATTTCGGTGTTGCGCCAAAGTTGAAGGTATTCGTTGGTAGCAGGGGCTCGATCCCCCCCTAACCCCCCCTTAATAAGGGGGGGGACAAGAGTTGATTCCCCATTGGTCAGGGGGGGGATTTGATGGGAGATATTAGTGGTAGCAGGGGCTCGATCCCCCCCTAACCCCCCCTTAATAAGGGGGGGGACAAGAGTTAATATAGTTGCGAGATTAGTTGCGAGATTTTCTACCGAGGTTCGCAGGTGAATTGTTTGGCCGTGTAGGGGATCGAAATTGTGGTGGCTGGGGTCGATTATGTAGCGTTTTGGTTTGGTTTTGTCTAGCCAGTTTCGCAGTTCTTTGCTTGTGGGTAAGTCTCCGATTTGAATGGCGATTTCTGGGGTTAATTTATCTGCTAGTTCGCGGTTTCGCAGGATTAAATCGTAGGTGGAAATTAGATAAGGATTGAGTTGGGCGTAGTTTCTGACTGGGGATAGTCCTTCTGCTAAAACAGGCCAGTTTAAGGATTTGGAAATTTGGCCGATCGCACTACAGTATTTTTCGGCAAATTGAGGCTGTGCAACGCCTGCAATAATAATCCCTTTGCTGCACTTTTCCCACTGTTGCATGGTACTTCCTTCTCCCCCCCTTAACAAGGGGGGGCTGGGGGGGGTAGAGCTTTCTCCCGCGAAAATGGGTTCTAATCCTGCAAAGAAATCTTCGGGATTAAATTCTGTTTCTAAAGCTTCTACGGCTATGTCTGGAACGGGTATAAGTGGGTCGCGAAACGGGATGTTGAGGTGGACGGGGCCCGGTGTTGGAAATTGCGATCGCTCCCAAGCATACACGATCGTCTGCCGCAGATAGTCTAGCATTCCTGTGGACGCAGAAGGTATCGCTAATTCGGCTTGCCAGTGGGGATAATTGCCGTATAGTTTCACTTGGTCGATCGCTTGTCCGGCGTGACAGTCCCGCAATTCAGGAGGTCGATCGGCGGTGAATATTAGCAGCGGAATTCGACTTTCTCTGGCTTCTATGATAGCAGGATAAAAGTTGGCTGCGGCGGTTCCAGATGTGCAAATTAGTGCGGTTGGCAAATAGGATTTTTTGGCAATTCCTAATGCAAAAAAACTCGCTGAACGTTCGTCGAGTATGGGAATAGTTTCTAGTTTTTTGTTTTGAGCAAAGGCTATTGTTAGCGGTGCCGATCGCGAACCGGGACAAATGACGGCGGTAGTTAATCCCAACCGCTGCAAAGTTTCTGCTAATACGGAAGCCCAGACGGTATTTGTGTTGCGAAAATCTATTGGCATTGCTAAACCTGAGTAGCTCAACTCTGTATTGTGCTAGGATATTATACTCAAATAATTGTCAGGATACATTTTTATGATTCTTGAGGCGGTTGTGCTTAATGTCAAATCTGGCTGTGAGGGTGATTTTGAGATAGCTTTTAGAGAAGCCTCCAGTCTGATATCGTCTATAGATGGATATTTATCTCACGAACTTCATCGCTGCACAGAAGTTCAAGGAAAATATCTATTATTGGTAAGATGGGAAAATTTAGAAGATCATACAATTAGATTTAGGAATTCCGCTGAATATCAAGAGTGGAAAAGAATGCTTCACCATTTTTACGATCCTTTTCCCATAGTAGAACATTTTGAGGAGGTGAAAATTAAACATTAACACAGACTCAATCAATTAACTTGACAACTCTAGCTCCTGCAAATTAGCTTAATTATTAGACTAAAGCATTTAAAAGTGGTTGTAATTTGAGCTGAATTTCTGCTAGTTCTTTCTCTGGTTCCGAACCCGCCACAATACCAGCACCAGCATAAAGTATAGCCCGATCGCCATCGATTAAAGCCGATCGAATGCCGACGGCAAATTCGCCGTTGCCGGCGCGATCGATCCAGCCGAGGGGTGCTGCGTACAAAGAGCGATCGCAGCTTTCGCAGCCGCGAATTTGCTGTAGGGCAATATCTCTCGGTACGCCCGCCACCGCTGGCGTTGGATGCAGTTGGGATAAAATCTTTAATAAATGAATATCACGGGGAATTCTAGCCCTTATGGGTGTCCACAAATGCTGAATGTTTGACAGTTGCAGCAGCCTGGGAACCGGGGAAAAGTCGGGATTGATACCCAGACTCGACAGGCGATCGACTATAAAATCAATTACAACTCGATGTTCTCGAATATCCTTTTCGCTGTTGAGTAAACCTTTGCCTAAATTCGCATCTTCGGCTTCATTTTTCCCCCTCGGTGCCGAACCAGCTAAGGCATCTGTTACTAATTCATTTTTGTGAATGCTGATTAAGCGTTCTGGACTGGCACCGATAAAATTTTGACCTTTGCCGTTACTGGTGGAAAATACGTAGCAACCGGGATAAGTAAGGCGCAAGTTATTTAAGGAGTCTATTAAACTAAAAGGGGTTTTGGAAATGACATTTATTGCTTGGGATAAAACAATTTTACTGAAATATTGAGAGTGGATCAATTCTAAAGCTGACTTGACGGAGGTTTTAAATTGAGTGGCATCATTCACAGGAATTTGTTTTAAAAATATGGAACTGTTTCTAATAGAAGTAATTTTTTTGTAAGGAGAACACGAAATTTTATAAAAACTTTGCCAAATATTATCCGTAATACTCTTAATATTTAGATCGCGGTTTATGATGGCATTTGCAACAATTATGCAGCTATCTTTCAGGCGAGTAATCTGCCATTTTGGTAAAAATACGGTGCCAGGGGGAAAGTAAGAATTGGTGGTCACATTCTCATCGAAAAAAGCAAAGCTACAAAAAAAGTGCGGCCCGCTGAAGGGCAAGCGTTCTGTACCGATGGTAATTGTTCGGGCAAGACAAGATTGAATAAAATTTTGAGCAAGGGCAAATCGATCGCTTCCGGCTACTGTTAGATGGATAGTCGAATCTAGGGCGGCGATCGCAAAACTATTGCCTGAAATCGGGTCTCTTTTTTCAAAGTAAAAGTGCCGCTGGCAAGGTTCGGAAATTTCTTGAAGTACAACTAGCGGATCGACGGGGGCAATCTCCTGAGAAATACTAACTATCTTTGTTTGATCTTTTTCCGTTAAAGACTGCTGGCAATCTAACAGAAACTGATGCAGTTGATTGCGGTCTTGTAAAAGATTAGCGCGGTGCGGTATTACTGTCATGAAAGCGAGAATAGCAGATTTGTCAGAAAGAGTGCGGTTTTGTCCCGCTAGAACCCCTATTTCGATCTAAGCACGGGAGGGCGATCGCAAAACATGACCTTTCGAGTTTCCCGGAAAGTTTGGGCTCGCTTGGGGCAAAAAACAGACGATCCTCTTCCAGGGCTTCGCCAACGCGCGATCAATCGAAACATTTAGACATAAAACTTTAAGATTGAGCGACTCAATCTCGACTCTCATGCGATCGACCCCGCAGAGGTTTACAGACGGGCATTACCGGGCGTGCGATCGTCCGCAAAGCCTCTCAACGGATGCCCCCCGCGCACTCAACCAGATACAGAGTAGAGTTTCTTCACCAATAAAATTGTAAAATTACTACGCTGCTATCAATTGAATCAAGTTTGTGTAATGACAACAAAGTTAATTGAACGTTCAAATAGTAAATTGTGGCTGGCGGCAATCAAGCCGCCCATGTACAGCGTTGCGGTGATTCCTATTTCAGTAGGAACTGCAATTGCTTTTGCCGAAACTCAAACGATTAATTCGTCAATTTTTTCGACATTTTTAATGTCAGCCATTTTGATTATAGCATGGTTGAATCTCAGCAATGATGTATTTGACTCAGAAACAGGCATCGATAAAAACAAAGCGCATTCTCTAGTTAACTTAACCGGAAATAAAGCTTTAATTTTCGGGCTAGCCAATCTGTTTTTAGCAGTTGGAGTGTCAGGAATCTGCGCCATAAGCTGGTGGCAAAAAGACCCAACAGTAATTTTGCTGGTAGTTTTGTGCTGTGCTCTCGGCTACACTTATCAAGGGCCTCCGTTTCGTCTTGGCTATCAGGGTTTGGGGGAAATTATTTGCTTTTTCACCTTCGGGCCGCTAGCCTTTGCCGCTGCTTATTACAGTCAAACTCAAACTTGGTCTGCAACTAATTTAGCGGCTTCTGCAATCGTGGGAATTACAACGAGTATCATTTTATTTTGTTCCCATTTTCACCAAGTTGAGGACGATTTGGCGGCGGGTAAAAAATCCCCAATTGTTCGACTCGGTACGAAAAAAGGTGCCCAGTTGTTGCAGTGGTTGTGCGGCAGCATTTATGTTTTGACTGTGGTATTTGTGGCTTTGGGAATGTTCCCAATTTGGACGCTGTTGATTTTTGGGAGTTTACCATTTGCGATCGACCTTTGCCGCCATGTCACAGACTATCACGACCAACCGATAAAGGTCAGCAACTCTAAGTTTATCGCAGTTACGCTGCATTTTTCGAGCGGACTGCTGCTGGCGTTGGGGTTTGCTTTGTAGAGCCGGCGATCGAGAATTCCGGTAAAATTGAGGTATGGTTTGCTAAGTTGAGGGAGTTCGTGGAGTTGGCAGAGTTGGGCGACTTCTCAAAATCTTCTTTAATTCAGCAATTCGTACCTCACATTGAATCGTAGAATTGTCTATGAACAAATTTAATAATTATAACTTTCACTATTCCTTAACTGGCAACAAGAATCAGCCGACACTTTTATTTTTGCATGGATTCACGGGCAGCAGTCAAGACTTTAGCAGGGTCATTCCCTTACTTTCTAACAGTTATTGCTGCTTAGCAGTTGACCTTCCCGGTCACGGAAAAACCAGAGTAATCGGCGACGAAAGTTGCTACAATATGTCAAATACTGCCCAAGCATTAATCGAGTTATTAAATGATTTACAAATAGATAAATGTTTGTTGTTGGGCTATTCAATGGGCGGGCGGTTGGCACTTTACATGGCATTACATTTTCCCGAAAGATTCGAGAAAGTAGTGTTAGAGTCAGCTTCGCCAGGATTGAAAACCGAAAAAGAGCGATCGCACCGCCTGGAAGCCGATTTACAGCTAGCACAAAAGCTGGAAAATAGCAACATTAAAGATTTTTTATTCAACTGGTACGATCGCCCTTTATTCAAATCTTTAAAAAACTCTCCCAACTTCGACAAACTCATAGAAACCCGCTTAGCAAACAATCCCTTAGAGTTAGCCAAATCTCTCCGCAATATGGGAACCGGCAACCAGCCCTCTCTCTGGGAAAAACTCGCACAAAATCACATCCCCCTCCTCTTGCTAGCGGGAGAATATGATGATAAATTTACAATTATAAATACCGAAATTGCCAAATTGTGTCCGGCCGCCCTTCTGGAAATTGTACCAAAAGCTGGTCACAATATCCATTTTGAAAATATTGATAATTTTGGATCAGTTGTAAGACAATTTTATGATTAACTAAAAAACTAATGTTTCATCAATTCGAGTTTCGCACTTATCAGCGAAAATTTAAGCGTCCCTTGCAAACAAGTCACGGCATCTGGGATGTTCGATCGGGAATTATCCTGCGACTTGTGGGCGAAAATAATCAAATTGGTTGGGGAGAGATTGCCCCTTTGAGTTGGTTTGGTTCCGAAAGTTTTGAGCAAGCTTTAGATTTTTGTAAATCGCTGGCGACTAATATTTCAGAAGAGGCGATTTTCTCTATTTCTGCTGAATTGCCTGCTTGTCAATTTGGCTTTGAGTCAGCACTATCAAACTCTAGATTCCCCCTAACCCCCCTTAATAAGGGGGGGACAAGAAATATTCTCAAAGTCCCCCTTATTAAGGGGGATTTAGGGGGATCTAGATTTCGCATAAAATCGAGATTGATTGCGGGTTCAGTCTTAAGCAGTCACCAATGGAGAGAGGTTGGGAATGAGGAAGAAAAAAATCGGTTCAGCGGTTTATTGCCAGCAGGTGAAACAGCTTTGCAGGTTTTGCAAGTGCTTTGGTTAGAGGGATATCGCACGTTTAAATGGAAAATTGGTGTTGCTGCAATTGAGGAAGAATTAAAGATTTTTCAGCAGCTAATGCAAGCAATGCACAATTGGTGCGATCGCGAAAAAGCATTTTTGCGCTTAGATGCCAACGGGGGACTCAGTTACTCGGAGGCTAAAACATGGCTGGAAGCTTGCGACAAGGTAAAAGCAACTCCCGATTTTTCTGCAGACATTGAATTTTTGGAACAGCCGCTGCCCGTAACACAGTTTCAGGAAATGGTAGAATTGAATGCTATTTATGCAACTGCGATCGCCCTTGATGAATCGGCAGCCAACCTCGATCGCATCCAAGAGTGCTACAGCCAAGGCTGGCGGGGAATTTTCGTCATTAAACCTGCGATCTGCGGTTCTCCATCTCAACTGCAAAAATTTTGTCAAGCTCACAATATAGACGCTGTTTTCTCCTCAGTATTTGAAACCCAAATCGGCCGACAAGCAGCATTAAATTTAGCAACACAATTGTCTTTAAATAAGAGAGCATTAGGCTTCGGAACCGATTGCTGGTTCGACGACAATGATTCGATTTTAGATGTTAGATTTTAGATTTTAGATTAGTCCCACGACTAAATCCAGCGGGTTAAGTAATTGTTTTGAATCGAAAAACTTGGTGAAAGCATCTATGGCAACAAATCTCACAGTAAATATTCGGGATCTCGCGGCTGGCTTGCCCGATAATTGGCTCATCGGTTGTGACAGCGGTGAATTTGCCCGAATTGTCGATCGGCTATTTCAAGAAATCACCCAAAATCCCGCACAGAAAACACCTCCAAAAATTTGCCTTGCAGAACCAGAACCAGTGCAATTTCTGGCGAGTTTCACCGCCGCCCGCGTCGCCAAATGCCCGATTTTTCTCTGCAATCCTAACTGGGTAAAACCCGAATGGCAACAAGTCTTTGATTTAGTTCAACCAGACATATTTTTAGGACAATACCCGCTTCCCAAAAATCCCCATATCCCAGTCCGCGAAGGCGGACTTCGTTTGTATAGCCGCGAATTCCATTCGCCCGAATTCGATTCGCCGACTAAAAACGGTTTTGATACGATCATGATTCCCACCGGCGGTTCTTCAGGAAAAATCCGTTTTGCCATCCACACTTTGGAAACGCTAACGGCATCAGTACAAGGTTTTCAACAATATTTTCAAGTTGACCAAATCAACTCATTTTGCGTTTTGCCCTTATATCATGTCAGCGGTTTAATGCAATTCATGCGCTCGTTTACTACCGGAGGAAAACTGGCAATTCAGCCATTTAAAGAATTAGAAAATGGTAAAAAAAGCAATATAGAACCCGAAGAATTTTTCATTTCTTTAGTTCCCACTCAACTGCAACGGCTGCTGCAAAATCCAGATACAGCTAATTGGCTGGGACGGTTTCGGGCCGTACTTCTGGGTGGTGCTCCCGCTTGGCCGGAACTTTTAGAAACAGCTAGAAACTATCAAATCAAATTAGCGCCAAGTTATGGCATGACAGAAACCGCCTCGCAAATTGCTACACTAAAACCCCAAGATTTTCTCGCGGGCAATAACAGTTCCGGTCAAACTTTACCGCACGCTAAAATAACTATTCGAAGTGCCAATGGCGATATTTTGTGCGATAATAAAATCGGAAATATTGTGGTAAATACTAAATCTTTGGCGTTGGGTTATTATCCTGAACAATTTGGCGATCGCGAATATTTCCAATTAGACGATTTGGGATTTTTTGATAAAAATAACTACTTAAATATCGTCGGACGCAGCAGCGACAAAATTATCACAGGCGGAGAAAATGTATTTCCGGCAGAAGTTGAAGCCGTTGTGCGATCGACTAATTTAGT
Organism: Microcoleus sp. Pol17C6; assembly: GCF_036701145.1. Lineage (NCBI taxonomy): Bacteria > Bacillati > Cyanobacteriota > Cyanophyceae > Oscillatoriales > Microcoleaceae > Microcoleus > Microcoleus sp. Pol17C6. Next base: position 77,886 of record NZ_JAUBQH010000020.1, on the reverse strand, counting down.
TGTGGATGTTGCTGTAATTGGCTTGCCAGACAAAGATTGGGGTCAAGTGGTTACGGCTATCTACGTTCCCGCTAAGTCCGAAGTTACTGTCAAAAATCTGCAAGCGGCAATAGAAGATAAGTTGAGCAAGTTTAAGCGACCGAAATATTGGGTAGTCGTCGAACAATTGCCGCGCAATTCTCAAGGCAAAATCAATCGAGAACAATTGCAAGAAATTGCCATCGAATATCAATTTATGTAGGGTGCACAATGCGCACCTTACCGCTATTTGACCTAAATTACGACAAACCTAACAGCCTTCTCGTCCTCTCTGCTTCTTGTCTTTGAAAATCCACAAACTTCAACATTCGGTAAAGTACCTCTATTTGGGGCAACTTAATACCTGCTTGCTGCGCCACCCGTATCGGATTACCAAAAATCGCCTCAACTTCCAGGGGCCGCGATTCATCATAATCGATTTTCATGCTGGTGCGGTAAGGCTTCATTTTCTCAGTGTATTCGAGCATATGTGGGATAAAGTCATCGGGAATAATGCGATCGCAACTTTTGGCTCCCGCTACCACTTCCCCCATCATTTCCTTGACTAAAATCAGAGTATCAGGATTAGCCATCAGTTCGTCAGTCCTGGCATCCAACACTACAGACAGCCCGTTATAAGGAATATTCCAAACTAGCTTTTTCCACCTTGATAATAGCAAATCTTCGCTCATTTTAATAGGAATATGAGCACGTTTAAAGTCCGCAGCAATTTTGTGCAATCTATCAGTAATACCGATTGCTTTGTAGTCCTGGGCATATTCTCCGAGTGTGATAGTGCCGTAATCTAGGTGGCAGATATGACCGGGCCCAACTTTATAAGAACAGAGAAAACACAGCCCGCCAACCACTCGGTCTGCACCGACAATTTTAGCTACTTCCGGTTCGGCATTCAATCCGTTTTGCAATACTAAAACCGCGCCGTTATCCTTTAATAAAGGAGGCAATATTTTTGGCAACAAGTGATTTTGAGTGGTTTTCAGCGCTACAATTACTACGTCGCACTGAGGCATTTTGTGCGCGTCGTGGTAGGCGCGGACGTGGGGGAGGGTGAAGTCGCCTTCGGGAGAATCGACAATCAAACCGTGTTTTTTGACCCGATCGTAATCGCTGCGCAGCAAAAAATTGACTTCTAAACCTGCTTGTTGGAGTCTAGCACCGTAGAATCCGCCTAAAGCTCCCGTGCCCACAATGGCATAATTGCGATTTGACATAATATCAAAAAGTTAGAAATAATATCAACTAAACAGAAATTTGACTGTCATACCCTGCTATTATTTAAAGATAGAACTAATCGGAAATCTGAATCTCAAATTTCCTCATCCACTGCATTAAGTCTTCAGATAGCTGTTTTCGATTTCGGCTAACTACATTGATGCAGACGTGCTTAGTAAGAGCTTTTGCTGCGCTTCTTCCTGCAACTTCGCCAGAAAATACTTGATAGACAATTTCAAATTCATCGCCAGCAACTTGTTTGGGGGTCAATTGAATCGTCAGCCGATCGCCCGCAAACATTGGGCGATAAAAATCTACACTAGCATGAATTATGGGAAAGGCCACCTCGGGATTGCTGAAAAATGCTTTGAGATTGATTCCAGATGCTGCTAGAGATGCCTCGTAAGCTTCGTGGCACATCGCCAAAACGTTAGCAAAGTAAACGACTCCAGCAGCATCGGTATCTTGAAAGCGGACAGTGCGGGTGTAAGTGAAAGGCATTTGAGGTAGTAACGGGCGATCGCAAATTCGATCCTAATTTTACTAACCATCATATCGGTAAACCCGCACTTATGGAGAAGTTATCAGCTAAGTAAGTAGGCGCTAATTTTTTATATTGTAAAACACGCTCTACTCACTTCTTCCCATTCTTTTTTAACCTTTGTTCTTAATCAACATCACGTCTATAATCTTGAGTGCAACATCTTCGGAAAGCCCCAATGCACTGTAAAGATCGTTCAAAAGTTGTTCTTCTTCTTCTGAAACCTCGCCATCTGCTAAAGCGATATCAGTTGTTACAGCAAAAACAGTTTCTTTTAGTTCGTCTGGAAGCGTTGCCAAAGCCGCATTAAACAGTACCTCAACTCCTTGCCGTTGCAGAATCATCAGCAGGCGATCGAGCATTTTTCTCATCACGTCATCGGGATAACTGCGGAACAGTTGCATCCGAGATAGAGTCATGCTAATCGCTTTACTTTCGCTGTCATTGATGTAACCGTCGGCTGCTACGGCAATTAGCGCGATCGCCGCAAATGCTTCGGCAGGCCCTAACGTTACGTCCGTTTCTTGGCGAGTCTGCGATACTTTATCAAATAAGCCCATGATATTTTCCTCATTATTTAGTGGTCGATTTAGGGAGTCAGGATGGGTTCTGGCTCTGGAGGTTTCTTTGGGGATTTTGATAATTATATCAAATTTTGTTAGTTAGTTGTTATCAATAAAATTATGAAAAAATTAATAATTTTTATTTCGCCCTTGGGTGCTGTAAGGGCGGGTTGATTCCTATCCTGAATTGCCTTCCCATATATCGGCTAAAACAGGCATTTTGCACCCTTGTAAGCAACAGGCAAGATGCCTGTTCCACAAAGAGTGAAGTTTTTTATGAACAGGCAAAATGCCTGTTCATAAAAAATTTATTGAGAAGGATGTAACATCTCAGTTAAAACCCGCCTTCCCAGCGCAGACCATCTATTTGTCAAACAGGGCTAAATCTGCTTTCAGGAAATCAACAAACTGCCGCGCAGTCCTGCCCGATCGCCCGTTGCGACGAGTTGCCCATTCTTTAGCGCGGTGCTCCAAATCCTCAGCAGCGAGTTTGATTCCAGCAAGTTTTGCCAGATGTCGGACAATTGTTAAATAAGTGTTTTGATCGGCCGGTTCAAAAGTTAAAGTCAAGCCAAATCGATCGCTAAAAGAAAGTTTTTCCTGCACCGTATCCCAAGCGTGAACTTCGTCTCCATCGCGGGGGCGAGGCCTGTCGTCAAAAAACTCTCGAATTAAATGCCTGCGGTTAGATGTTGCGTAAACTACCACATTTTGAGAGCGAGCAGTGACATTTCCTTCCAAAACAACTTTCAGAGCTTTAAAAGCATCATCATCTTCTTCAAAGGAAAGGTCGTCTACAAAAATGATAAACTTTTGAGGAACTCCCCGCAACTGCTCGACAATTAGCGGTAAATCTTGCATATCTGATTTAGATACTTCAATCAAGCGCAGATTGCGAGATCCAAATTCATTTAACAGCGACTTCACCAAAGAAGACTTGCCCGAACCGCGGCTCCCGTACAGCAAGACGTGCAAAGCCGGATAACCTGCCAACAAAAACTCCGTATTTTTCACCAGAGCATCCCGCTGCCAATCGCAGCAAACCAACTCTTTTAAAGTTATGCGATCGGGATGCGAAATACTCGCAAACTGCCCTCTCCGCCACGCAAAAGCGCGATATTCGGCAAACAAACCAGTGCCAAACTGTCGGTAATAAACTGCCAAAGATTCCGCCGCGCTCGACCATTTTTCTAGTTTCCCGTGCAGCGGCAAATCTCCCGGTTCTGCTACAGTTTCTGAATGCCAAATCGGAGGCACTGCGTCAAGTTGACCCGCTACCCGAACCCACTTGCTCAACTGTTCGCTGCTGCATTCGTAAATATTTTGCAGCACTTGTAAATCATGTCTGGCGGCCTCCACCAACGCGGGGGGCAAACTTGCAAAATCTGTTTGCTGTGCTCGCCGTGAAAAGGGGTTTTCGTCTTTGAGAATTTCGGAAATCAGAGAATCTTTCCAGCTCAGATTTTTAGCAGCCTGAACTTTGAACCAGTTCCCGTAAGCTACCTGACATTCCAAACCGCTGACTTCGCTGTGGTGGAGGGCTTGCAGCAAATCCAGAAAAGCTTGACCTGCGGGGCTTTTGAGAACTGACTGATACAGCAGCAGGGATGCTGCTTGGCGCTGGAGGTAACGGATTTGGGCGATCGCAGCAGAAGTTAGGGCTGACATAATGGCAATTGTATAACAGTTACATATCCTGACTGGCTTTAATAAATTTTCTAACAATTCGTGACACTAATTGCAGGCCGCGCTGTATAAATTTAGATGCAAAGAGTCAATGCAGGAGGATTAAAAATGAATTTAGGTACAGCAGCGGCGATCGGCTACGGCATTTTAACACTGGTTGGCGGCATCATGGGTTATATCAAGGCCAAAAGCCAAGCCTCGCTCATTTCCGGCTTGATTAGCGGTTCGCTGCTAATTTTTGCCGGCACCGCCCAGCTTATGGGACAAAGTTGGGGTTTAACATTAGCAGCAGCCATCTCTGCTGTTTTAGTAATAGTCTTTATTGTGCGCCTTGTTAAAACTCAAAAATTTATGCCGGCCGGAATGCTAATTTTAGCTAGCTTAGCGTCTTTGGGCGCGATCGTTTACGAAATTAGCGGTCAATATCAATAATCTGTTGACTGTTGACTGTTGACTGTTGACTGTTTTTAGTGGTCAGTGGTTATTTGTTAATTGTTAGTTGTTCGTTCTAATAACCAATAAACAATAACGAATAAACAATAACCAATAACCAGTGACTAATGACTAATGACTGCATCAATATACTGCTGAACTTCCCTGAGTTGCTGCCGCTGGCATTCGATCCAATCTTTTTCCGCCGATCGCTGTTCCGGCGTCTCTTTCTGATACCGCGCCTGCTTCTCTAAAAAATTATTGTAGAATTTAATCGCTTTTTCAACTGTTTGAATTGCCAGTTTCAGGCGCTCCTCAAAAATTGCTAAAATCACATTTTCCAGGATTAACCCAATCACTTTACAGCACTCTTCAAAATCAACTACACTGATTCCCATATTGCTTTTATGAACCAGATTTTCTACAGGTTCTTTCAGCGTTTCTTTAAAAGTCTTCATATAAGGCTCCGGCAAATATTTTAGTGGCTCCGTAAACTTCGATACAATCTCCCCGCCTATTGATTGTAGTCGCTCTCTAAATTTAGACTGATTTTTTAGGTCGAAGCATTCAATACAAAGTTCAATTTTTTCTATATCAATAGATTGTAATTCTTTAAAAATTAAACTAAGTTCATTCTCCATAATTAAAATCACTCGCTCGGCTTGGACATCAACTTCATTCCGCAACTCTTTGTGCAAAGTATCTTTTTCAAAAGAACCAATAGTATCTCTTTGAAAGACTGGAGGGTTTTTATCCCACAAAAACCACTGATTTTTTAACTTGGTCGCCTTGTCGCTCCAAGATTGGCGAACTTTAACAACAGCATCATATTTGCCCTGTTTTCCTAAACTGCGAATTCTCACATCGCATCCGCTTAGTTCGCCAATTTGCTCCCAGACATCAACAGGCGATGCTCCAGCAATTCTCGGCTTGCTATTCCAGACATCCTCAGCTTGAGATACATCTTTGAAACATACCTGAAGTAGCCCCTTGAGTCTGATGGCAGATTGCTTAATTTCGTCAATACAAGGTTCCACATCTAAACTGAGTTGGGTAGCTGACTGTTTAATCTCCACGGATTGATATTCGTCTGCCAACAATCGATCGCTAAACAGGGTAATAGCCTGGAATGCCTTGAGATACTCATTCATCTGTCTTCATCTCTCGTTTCCCTAAACAGCATACAATACACAACATCTGCCTTTTTGAATGGAAACTGAGCCAGAACATGGATTATATATTCACCCCTGCAACTCAGGCGCGACTCAATAGTGGCAACCTTGTACAGCCTGCTGCCAAAACAGGAAAATTGCTCCCGGCAGCTAGAGATCCGTTGACAGGGGAGTTTGTGGAGCTTGCAAAAATCTTTTATCAATCAAGAAGTGAAACTCTATCCTCGCGCGGAGTTATAGGATTGCTCGCACAGTTAGCCGGAGGTGGCCCCATACAGCCGCTGGTAGCTCCCGTGTACGTGACACTGGCGCCGTTGCAGGTGGCTCAAACTCATCAGGGGTTTCAAAAAACATACAGAATGCTTAACTGTCTGAAAATTAATTTGGCAGTGATGCAAGCAACTGCTGCTGTCATTGGTATTGGCACTGTATCGAGCACCGTTTTGTCAGCAGTAAATCTCAACCAAGTATTAAAAATCAGGGAAGAGGCAAAGCACCAGAAGCTAAAAATTAAAGACGGATTTATCGATCTCAGACACATCCTCAAAGATAGGGGAGTAGAGGTGATCCAGCAGATTTTTAAGGTAGCTCACGACTCTAGTTTTGAAATGCACCGCCAGAAACTGGTTAACGGTTATGAAATTTTTTCTAAAGCTATCAAACGCTGTCAGTCAGCCCTGACGGTTCCCGATCTTAAACTTCGGAATTCCGAAATTAATAGCGGGCGGGATATGCTGTTTGAGGCTTTAAAAATTTATGATAATCCTAGTTTGTTGGAGGGGCTGTCTTCTGCTGGACAGCTCAGGCAAATGGAATGTGTTTGGGCGATCGAGCAGGCGATCGGCGTTACGTTTCACTTGCAGCGGGCCTACGATATGGTGAGCGATCGCCTGCGGGAACTCCAATCAAAAATTTGTCAAAATCTTCTAACTGTTGTTAAACGATGTCAATCCGAACCAGAACTAGATTTTTTATTTCCCGAAGTTACTAGAATTCTGGGTCATGATTTAAGTGTAATAGAATTTTGGCAAAATGAGGTTGATTGGATGCAAACTTTGTCTCCAAAAGAGCAGCACCAGTTAGCTAGTTTAGATAAACTCACCGGCGAAAGTTTAAAAAGCAGCGTGTATACTACATTAGCGGTATTAGCGACGGAACCTTCACTTTATGAAAGTTTAAAGCAAAAGTCTCACTTTCTATCCTTGCGCGACCAGCTAACCTTCGCTGTGTCGCCGGAAATCCGCCGGAGATACGAACTTTATGTCAACCAGCAGGCGATCGCTACTGGCTATCAAGGTTTAGCTGCCTCGAATTGGCAAGAAATATCCGATTTAACTGTGGCTAACCTCTACTACTTTTTTCAAATCCGAGAGAACTCAACTGAAAATTATCCAACTAAGGAGGAATTAGAAACGCCTTATTGGCACTTTCCTCCAACCTTAAAAAACGAGCTGAATTATAGCAATTAAATGACCAATGACTAATGATATCAGTTCCTCAAAAAAATGCAACTGTAGGCAAGTCCCCCACCATTATGCAGTAAGTCATTCCATCTAAAATCTAAAATCGTATCACCTCAGCCACAACTTAATAGTATTGTCTTTAGAACCGCTAGCAATAGTTTTGCCGTCGGGACTAAAAGTTACCACATAAACTTCATCGGAATGTCCTGTCAAAGTATTCAGCAATTCTCCGGTAGCAAAATCCCAAATTTTAATAGTTTTATCCTTGCTCCCGCTCGCAATAAACTTCCCGTCCGGACTGATAGCAACCGAGACAATATCGTCAGAATGTCCCTGGATAGAGCGAATTAAATCTCCGGTTTCGATATTCCAGATTTTAATACTTTCATCGTAGGAACCGCTAACTATTGTCTTGCCGTCTGGGCTAACAGCAACCGACCTCACCGGGTCGCCGTGTCCCTCAATAGTTTTGAGCAACGCCCCTGTTGCGACATCCACAACTGTAATTTTTTTATCCTTTGAAGCGCTAACCAAACTTTTTCCATCTGGAGTGAAAGCAACAGAATAAACAAAATCTGTATGGTCTGGAAAACTCTGAATCAAACGGCCAGTTGCTGCATCCGAAATCTTTGTGGTTTTGTCTCCGCTACCGCTAGCGACAAGCTGTCCGTCCGGGCTGAGAGCGACAGACCAAACAGAAGCAGTGTGGTCGAGACTGCGAATCACTTGCCCTGTTTTTAAATCCCACAGCATGACTCGCCAAAAACCGGTTCCAGTCGCCAGTTTCGTACCGTTTGAGTCAAAAGCAACCGACCAAATAGTGGAGGAATCTCCTGGAAAAGTGCGGATCGACTTGCCTGTAGCTAAATCCCAAATTTGGATGGTTTTGTCTTTAGAACCGCTGGCTAACATTAAGCCGTCTGGACTGAAAGCAACAGACCCAACGGCATCTGAATGCTGAGCGAAATTTTTGACTTTGGCGTTCTTCCACTGGAGAGCTGATTGGCACTGTTCCTGTAACTTCTGAGCGGACGAATAGCTGCTGGAAGTGTTGGCAATTGTTGGTATTTGGCTGATGCAGTCTTCATAATTGCTGGCTTTATAAAGAGCTTCAATTTGATTGAGCTCTTGGGATTCTTTCTGGGCTCGCTGCTGCCATTCTTGCCATTTGAGATATCCGTAAATTCCGCCGATCGCAGCTAAGATAGCCGCAATTGTTGCCCCGGCAAGATAAGGATTGAATTTGCGAGTTTCTTTGGGGACAAGTGCTGCTGGGCTGGCGATCAAGAAATCGGTTTTTCCGTTCAGATTTACCTGCGAGGATACCGCCGGACTTGCCTGCAATTCGAGTTGAGGGGCGCTACTCGCTGGTGGCAGATTGGGGTTACGGTGTCCCTCCAAAACTGTGGATATCGCCTTGTACAATTTAGCAAATAAAGATTTAGGAATGACTAATTCTTCGATTTTTGCGGCATCTTCGTCGGTAAGCCCTAAAACTTGCTGCAAGCGTTTTAATTCGTCGCGAGTTTCCAGAGAAAAGGGATATTCTTGCTGCATTGCTTCTTGCAGTGATTGTTCGTAGCGTTCGCCTTTTTCTCTGTATTTGCGGTAAGGGTTTAATACCTCATCTTCGATCGCCTCTGCTTCTTCTGGCAGCAATTCCAAACTGACGCGCAGTTCATCTAATATTCTCCGACCGACGACTGTAATATCACCCCGGCTGCTGCTGCGCCGATCGACTTCTTCGCGATATATTGTTAGCTTGGGAATCCGCGCCCGCGAGCGATCGCCAATTTTTCTCAAATCGGCTAAAGCTTCCGCCGCCGACTGGTACCTCTCCCGAAAATCGTAGCGCACCATATTGTCTAAAACATCGGCCAGCGCTTGGGAACACGTGGCTAAATGCCGCCAAACAATTTCGCCTTTATTAGAATTTTTCAAATCCCGCAGTTTCGGCAAATCGTAAGCCGGCAAACCCGTCATTGCTTGGATGCCAATCATTCCCAAAGCGTAGATATCGCTGTTGAGTTGCGGGTTGTATTGAAATTGTTCGATCGGCATATATTCCAGAGTGCCAATCCGCACCGTTACCGGCGCTTGTCTTTGAGCGATGTGAATTTCTTTCACCGAGCCAAAGTCAATCAAAACTAACTTGTTGTCGGAATAGCGGCGGATTAAATTTGCCGGTTTAATATCTCGGTGAATTACTCCCTGGCCGTGTACAAACACTAAAATTTCTAACAGTTCCTTCAGCAAAGAAATCATTTTTTCTTCAGTTAAAGGCTTGCCCGGTACAATCTCGGTTGATAGCGAGTGACCTGCAACAAAGGATTCAACTAAGAAAAATTCTTCATTTTCTTCAAAATAAGCGAATAGCTGAGGGATTTGGTCGTGTTGACCGAGCTTTTCTAGAACTTCTGCTTCTTTTTGAAAAAGACGGCGCGTAGTATTAATTAATTTCGGTTCGGTAGTACCGGGACGCAGGTGCTTGACAAAGCACTGCGGTTCTCCGGGACGGCGAATATCTTTGGCCAGATAGGTTTGTCCAAATTCTCCTGTTTCTATGACTTCAATGATTTGATAGCGTCCATCTAAAAGTTGGCTCACCATGATAATAACGCAGCCTTTTTTTGGTTGATTTTCGCAAGAAACAGTTGCAATGTTGAGTCAGTTGTATAGCCTTTTTCAGGTAAATTCGGTGTTCCTGGGCATTGGCAAAACAGGGCATTGGGCATTGGCAAAACAGGGCATTGGGTATTCGTAATAGTTTTTTCTTTCTTTCTTCTTTCTTTCCTTATTCCGACTTCCATCGGACTTCTTCCCTCTGACTTCTTTCCTTCTGACTTCTGACTTCTGACTTCTAAGTGAGATATTGCACCCTTCTCAAATACTTGTTTAGGAACAGGCAAGATGACTGTTCCACAAGAAAAATCATTCTTTGTGGAACGGGCATCTTGCCCGTTCTTGACAATGGTGCAACATCTCATTTCTGACATACTTTATTTTTTCAACATCTGCAAAGCTTGATATCCCAAAAAGAAAAAACCCAAAGCGCCGAGTACCGCTATCGTGTTCGCAAACACATCGACTGTAAAAAATTCGCCCATTGCAATATCCTCTGAAAACTGATATCTATCCTCGGCTTTTCGGTCGCTGTATGGGTGAGGGGTCTTGCCCCTCGCTGCGGGCGAGCCGAAAGATGCTCACAAATTATAGCAAAAGAGGCGGTCAAAATAACTTTTCGGGCGATCGACTAGCTTTTTGTTTTAATATTTTTTAATATTTAGGGAGACAAATCGTGTACCGAAATTTTGAGGTCAGTTCGCTTTGATATTGTTAACCCTGCTAATTTTTTCTCTCATTGTAAGTAGAGCTTACACTAAGAATTTGCGCCGATCGGTCAAAAATGCGCCTCACTCAAACCGACATAAGTTCCGCGAAGCCCTCACCGCAACCCGCCGCGCAGTTCCCTAAAGTTTCGGTAATCGTACCAGCATACAACGAGGCAGAGAATATTCGGGATTGCGCGATCGCCATTTTGGAGAGTACACCGCTGTCTGTGGAAAACTTAGAGGTTTTAATTGTAGACGATCAAACTACAGACGACACCAAGTCGATCGGGCAAACCCTGCAACAGCATCTCAACGACCCCCGGCTTAAAATATTAGCAGGTCAGCCGCGACTAACCAACCAATTACCTTGTTAACTATCTGTTTATCCGTAAGCGTAATTTTGCAGCATTACACTTTGCGCCGTTTGGGTGCCGAGATTTCTGAATGTCCTACAAAATACTGGTGGTAGGGAGGTTTCGGAGGTGCGTTAGTGGCGGCGATTGCGATCGGTTCTGCGATTAAAACTGAAACAGATTGGGGATGGACTTGGCGCGGTAGAACTTGGCAAATTAAGAGTTAATTAAGACTTGCATATGGGCAGGCAAGATGCCCACCCCACAAAAAATTAACTCGTTGTGGAACAGGGATATTGCCTGTTCTTAAAAATCATCCACAATGTGAGTTATAGAAGAAAGAAGGAAGAAGAAATAAGGCAGAGCTAATCATAACATCCGTTACTTCCCTTACATCCGTTGCCGAGCTTCCGCGTATACAAAAGCAGGTACGCGCTTGTAAGCAGGCGTACCAGATCGCTTTTCAATCTCCGGGTGAAAAATTACATTAACTTCAGGATAAAACATCAAAGCAGCACCCTCACGAACCGCCCCATAAATCACCTCGACATTTTCCATTTTCCCGACATTTCCCTGCACCGTAACCCGCTGATGTTCTTGAAAACCCGTGCTTTCTGCATCCGCACGATTCATCAAAATGCAGTTGCGGTGCGGCATTCCCCGGTACTTGTCATCAATTTTGTAAACCACAGTATTGTGCTGAGAATAGCTGCGTCCCGTCATCAATGCCACAACAATACCCTGTGTTGATTCCGCTCCTCCAAACTCTTTCGCTTCCGGTAATCTCAGCTTAGGTAAAGGCGCGACAAACATCTTCGCTTTCCCAGAATCAGTAGGGAATTTAGGTTCCGTAAAAATGCGACCGCCGATGGTAAATTCCTCTTTTGTTTCATCGATTGTTGCCATTTTTTCAAACCCAGGAATGGTCTTAGCAATCAATTGCCGAACGTAGCGGGTGTCCTGAAGTTGGCGCCAATCTACCGGATAAGTACCGTGAATTCGGCTCGCTAATTCTGTTAAAAAAATTACTTCAGGAATCAAATCGGAAGTAGTGAGATGAGTTTCACCCTCATCATTTAAACGCACAAAGTTATTCCCCGATTCCACCGTTGTTTTGTGGGGATTTTCAAAACGATTCAGTACAGGAATCACAATTGTATTGTGCTTTGCCAATCCGTGAAAATGCCCTAAATTCGGTTTGGTTGCGAGGTAAATAACGGTTTCAACATTGCTTAAAGCGCGTTTTGCCTGCGTTGAATCTGGATTCGCCCCATACAAATTACCGCCCAGACAAATCAGTGTATCGACTTTGCCTGCATCTGCTGCTTCAATGAGCGATCGAGTTTCGTAACCCTTAACGCGGCTGAGGGGACGCCCTAACAACTTTTCGAGAGCGGCCTGGATTTCTTTTTTCAGCTTCACAGTGACGCCCATAGAGCCGAATCCTTGGACGTTTGAGTGTCCTCTGACGGGCATTAATCCCGCCCCTTCTTTGCCGACATTTCCCGTCATCAAGGCAGTGTTGGCAATGCTAAAAACATTATCTACGCCGTTATCGTGTTGGGTAATTCCCATCGCCCAACCGAATACAACTCGCTTTGAAGTGCCGATGATTTTGGCTGCTGCCTCAATTTCTGCTTGGGAAACTCCGCAGGTTTTAGTAATAGTTTCCCAATCGGTTTCGCGGGCGTGCTGGACTACTGCTTCCCAGCCTTCTGTATAGGCTTGCAAGTATTTTTCGTCCAGCAATCCTTGTTCGATTATAGACTTTTGAATGCCGACAAATAGCGCCGTATCGCTGCCCGGAATTGGTTGCAAGTATAAGGAGGAAATATCGGAACCGGGGATGAGCGACTTGACGGGAAATGCCGGAGAACCAAACTTGACTAATCCGATTTCCATCACCGGATTGATTACAATGATTTTACCGCCTTTGTCGCGAATTTTAATTAATTCGTTCATGAAGCGGGGATGGTTGTAGGCAGAATTCGCACCCGCGAGCACGACGCAATCTGCTTGCTTTAAGTTTTCTAGACTCACTATCGAGGTGCGTGTGGCAAACATTTCGCTTAAGCCAGTTGTCGAGGGAGCGTGGCAGAGATCGGAACAATCTGCTAAGTTATTGGAACCCATCGCTCTCATCATCAATTGCAGCAGAAAAGCCGCTTCGTTGGAAGAGCGGCCGGAACTGTAAGATGCTACTCGTTCCGGGGTTTTGCGAAACGCAGCTTCGGCAATCTGATAAACTTCTTCCCAAGAAATGCGATCGTAATGAGATGAACCAGCCCGCAAAATCATCGGAAAACTCAGCCTTCCCAACCTGTCGGCTTCCATTGAAGTTAATTGCTGAAGTTGTGCAATACTCTTCTTTTCAAAAAATTCAGTAGAGATAGCGGGCTTGATTTCAGCGGAGATTGCTTCAACGCTTTTCATGCAGCGCTGAAGTTTTTCGCCCTCTTCATTTGTAAAACCTCCTTTCTGCCCGCCAGTGCCCCAAGAACATGACAAACAAGCACTTTTGTGCAGCAAAGTTTTCCAAAGTTTCGGGCCTTCCGGGGACAATGTATGTTTTGCCCAATATTCTATTACGGGCAAACCGCCACCTATCTCTGGTGTTTCCTCGTTTGTCTCGTTGAATGGCGGGATTGGTTGGACATTTTGGGAGTTGACATCCATGCGGTTTACCTTTTGTTGGAATTGCGGATTAATGCGGCGGGCGAACCGCCAAAGGAGTTAAGTTTATTACGGAAATTTTAGCGCAAAGTTAAAGCCAAAAACACCAGTCAACAGATAGATACTTTAATCTAAATTAAACTCTAGGTTAGCAGTCATGAAGAGAATTCTTTCTTCATCGGCAGAGAGAGAAATGAATTCCTCACTACAAACAAGGTTTACTTCCTCTTATTTAACGCCTGCTTCCCAAACCCCAGACACAGCAGCCGATCGCCCTCAGCAACATTCGGGTCATTCTGCAAATAATCTCCCAACCACTCGCAACTGCGAGCAATGATATTATTCAGTTCTAAATTCTCCACAGGCAACAGAATTACATTCCTATCCCTACTAGCAAAAGCCAGAGTTTTGCTGTCCGAACTAAAAGTAACGCTCAACACCCGATCGCTCGACTCCAAAGTCTTCGATAGCAGCGCCTTCTTGCCGTCAAAATCCCAAAGTTTAACAGTATTTCCCCCACTCGCCGCCGCAATCAATTTGCCGTCTGGACTAAAACTCACGCTTTCTACAGTATCGCTGTGGTCGAGTTTTTCAGTTAAATTAACTGCCTTGCCATCAAACCCCCACAAGTAAACTTTTTTGTCAGCGCAAGCAGCAGCAATAGTCTTACCGTCGGGACTGAAACTAACATTTTTAACGCTGTCCCGGTGGTCGATAGTTTTCATAATTTTCGCAGATGAACCGTTAAATTGCCACAGGTAAACTCTCTTTTCTCCGGTAATTTCAAAAGCCTTTTTCTTCCCGCTTGCCTTGTCCTCCGCAGCGGTAGCAGTAGCAATAGTTTTGCCGTCGGGACTGAAGCTAACGCTAATTACTGGATTGGTGTGATCGAGTTTTGCAAACAAAGTTGCTTTAGAACCGTTCCAGCGCCAGAGGTACAATTTGCGATCGGCATTGGCGGCGGCAATTATCTTTCCGTCTGGACTAAAACTCACGCTTCTAACAATACCGCTGTGGCTGAGAGTATCTAACAGTTTGCCGTTTAAACTCCAGACTTTCACTGTTTTGTCATCGCTCGCCGAAGCAACAGTTTTATCATCAGGCGAAATGCTCACCCAGGTAACAGAATCCTTGTGACCTTCTAAGATTTTGAATAAACTGCCGTCATCCCGCCAAAGTCTCACGGTTTTGTCCCCACTAGCAGAAGCAATTGTTTTGCTATCAGCGCTAAAACTGACTTTGTAAACCCAGTCTCCGTGTCCCGATAAAATCTTATTCAGCGGAGTGCTGTCCGGTTTCCAAATTTTCACTATTTTGTCTTTACTTGCGGAAGCAATAGTGCCGTCACCGCTGAAACTTACGGCCCTTACGTCGTCTTGATGTCCTCGAAAAGTATTGAGCAAAGTGCCGCTGCCACTCCAAACTTTCACCGTATCGTCGGCACTGCCCGTGACAATTTTTTTGCCGTCGCGACTGAAACTCGCGCTGACAACTTCATCGTTGTGTCCTTTGAGAGTTCTGATTTCCTCACCGTTTCGCTTCCAAATTTTAGCTGTGGTGTCGGCACTTGCTGAAACGAGTTCTCTGCCGTTTGGACTGAACTTAATGCTGTACACAATGTCAGAATGTTTGGTTAATGTTTTGGGATTAATTGTAAATTTCTGGGTTTTACTTTCTCGGTTCCAAAGTTTGACAGTTTTGTCTACACTTGCTGAGGCAATTGTTTGGCCGTCGGGGCTGAAACTGACGCCCAGCACCCAGTCTTTGTGTCCGGTTAAGGTTTGCAGCAATTTTTTGTTCGCCAGGTTCCAGATTTTGACGGTGTTGTCGTGACTGGCAGAAGCTAGGGTTTTGCCGTCTGGACTGAAACTGACGCTGGTGACGATATCGCGGTGGCCGGATAAAATGCCGTGAAGCGGAGCTATCCCGTAGGGAATCGCACTTTTGTCGTTATCTACTTGCCAAATTCTAATTATGCGATCGGCACAACCAGTAGCGATCGTTTTCCCATCGGGACTAAAACTAATACTCGTCACGCTATCTGGGTGATTAAAAGTTTTTAATAACTTACCTTCTTTGGTCCACAATTTAACAGTTTTGTCAGCACTTGCCGAAGCAACTGAATTGCCGTCGGGACTGACACTCACATCCAAAACAAATTTGCTGTGCTGCTCGAAACGGTTGCGTTCTTGCACCCCGGAAACTGCTTGTCTGAGTCTTTCAGCAATTTGATTTTTAGTCTCCACAGGCAGCGCTGTACTTTTCTGAGAATCACGAGCAATTTTGATACTATTTTCCAACACTCCTAATTGATTTTTTTCATTAGAAAGCACCAAAGCTTCCGACGCAGAATTTAGGGCATCAGTCCGACTTTTTTCTGCTTCTTGCCGTGCGCTTTCTGCTAATTTTGCTTGCTCGAATGCCATCCCTGAAACACCTGCGAGTACAAGCACTCCTAGAACCGCCGCCCGCAATTGCCATCTCCGAGTTTGGTAAAGTTGAGCTTCCGCTTGGTACTGTTTGTCTCTAGCTTCCGACAGCAAAGCATCTTGCTCTCTGTCTTTGCGAATTTGTTCAATTTCATCTCGGTTAATTTGGTTTTGCTTTCGCAGTTCCTCAAATTCTGCCTTTTGATCTAATTCTTGCTGCTGGCGAATGAAGCTAACTAAATAATCGTGAACGAGCTGATAAAGCTCTGCCGGTAGTTCCGTCCATCGAAAAACTAAACCTGAGTTTACTAACAGTTCTAAGACTAAATCTAATTTATCAGCTTCGGCAAACGTCGCTAAATTTGAGGCTAATTCGGCGCGGGTTTTTAGGGGACGGATCTCCTCTTCATCTGTCAGCAAATACAAAACTCGGCGCGCCGCTACTTCATTTTCCGGGCCGCAATCTTTGATGACTTCTTCGAGAAACCTTTCTACTAATTTTTGTTGCGGATTGTTGCCGAGTTCCTGATATTGACTTAAAGTTCTAATGTTCTCTTGTTGCAGTTGAGCGCCGACAAGTTGTAGTTCGATCGGGCGGACTTCTCCCAATTCTCCAGCTAGATCTTTGACTAATTCTTCGATCAGATCCGGTTCTAAGTAAAACTGCGCTCGTTCAGTTAAAGTGCGAATTACCGATCGCGCATCGACCAGCGAAAAATTTCCCAAATAAAACAGAATGTTTTTGCTGAGAATGTCCTCCAAAATATCATTGTTAACGAATCCTGTCTGGTTTTTGGGTCGGGAAAATTCCAGCAAATAGTGCAGGTAATCTTCCCGCAAACACAGGACGACTTTTAAATATTTGATTTTCAAGCATTCCCGCAAAAAATCAAAAAATATTTGTCTTTCCGCTGGCTCTTTCCACACGAAAAAAAATTCTTCAAATTGGTCAAATATCAGAACAGTCACTAAATGTTCGGAATTTATTTGCAGCTCCTTGAGAATATTTTCGTATTCGATCGCCTGTTGTCGTATGATTAATTCTACTGGCTGTGACTGCTCCCTTTGCCCCTCATTATTCCCAGTCGAGCCACTGTGAAATCCCGAAATAAGATTTCCCTTGACTGCACCTGCTTCTACTGGAAAATCTACCGGAGAAATTTCTGGTACTGCTTCGGTAATTTCCGGATCGAATATTTCAGCTTTCCCAGCAGATAACTGTCTGGTTAATTCCCGCGGCCAGTTGTTATAAACTTGCAGCACTACGGGCAAAACAGTCCGCATTTCTATTTTTTTTTGTTTGAGAGCTGGTACTAATCCTCCCGTGACTATTGAACTTTTGCCAACTCCAGACTGACCGTAAATTACTGTCAGTTTGTCTGGGGTATTGTTCATCCTATATATCAAGCGGTTGAGGTCTTGCTCTCTGCCGGAAGCTGTAATTTCGTCAGCAATAGTAGCCGCGTTTGCAATAGTTTCGGCGACGGAATTAACCGCTTCTCTGTGCGGCTGCAACTTTCCGGCTCCAATAAAAGCTCGGAACCGATACGTGTGTTCCACCGCTCGATAATCTTGCTTAATTTGAAATGCTTCGAGATATTGTCCCCGCTGAAAATAGAGAGATCGCAGCATTTCTAAAACCCGCAAATACAGTTGCGGGTTGTAGCACGCTTCGGTTTCCGAGCGAGCAAGCTCTAAATGCGCGATCGCCTCCTGTACCTCACCCAACTGACTCTGGGCCTCTGCTAAAATTAACAGATACAAGCCTAGATGCTGCGACTTTACAGGGGTTCCCTGTCCCGTCGCTTCTAAATTTGAGTTGAGAACGTCTAGAGCCATTAAAGCCCATTCTTTCGCCCCTTGCCAGTTCTTTTGCTCTAAGGCTACTCTAGCCAAAAAGCCGTAATCTTGAGCCAAATTAACTGCTGAATTTTCCATATTTTCATGTAACCTCCGAGCTTTGATAGCTAAATTCCAGAGTGCATCCCAATCTTCTAAATATTGCAATACTTCGCCAAGTTGATTGATGAATATACCAACGGCATCCTGCCGTCCCGCCCGTTCTAAAACATCAATACATTCCTGAAAATAATTCTTAGCTTCCGTCCAGTAAGGACGGTTTCCGCTGCGGTGTTTTTCTGCTTGGAAGCGGTAGCAAAGACCGATGTGGAATAGCATAATTCCCTCTAACACGGGGGCAGGATGAACGGTAAATAACAAATTGCTAAATTCGGTTTTTTGTCCAATAAACGCTACTTGATGCTTCCAAAAACTGAGACTTTTTTGATACAATTCAATAGCTGCAGGGATGCGGTGACAAGCATATTCGTGCCTACCGCGAATAAATTGCAAACTCGCTTCAATAGCTGGTTCTAACCTGATGTTGCAAGTTTGCAAGTCTTGGCTAGCCGACTCTAGTTCACTCAAAGAATTGGCTCCGAGAATGGCAGAATTAGTTAAACGCCAATTGCCACTTTCCAAAATGTTGGAAAAAATGCGATCGGCACTTTTGCCCAGGAAATCCACCAAGTCGTCGGGGCCAATCACAAATTCCACACTTGTCGTCCAAGTTTCGATATCTGTTACTAACCGAATCAGTTTTTTTAAGATTTTGTCTGTCACCCACAGCACCACCGGGAATGGAAAATTATTCCGAAATTCTTCCCTCACGTAGTTGGTAGAAGTCAGCAGTCGATCGATCGCGCTTACCGATTCCAATCCAAACACCATTAAAGCTGCCGGATGGCTGCAGGAAAGTTTGGTTTCTATTGTCGTGTAAAGAGTTTTAACAGATGGCGGGAGGACAATTTCTTGAATCTCGATATCAGACTGCTCCCGCAATTGCCTTACAATTTCCTCTCTCATCGCACTGTAATTGCACCGTACCAAAATCAGCGAAAATTGCCCCTGAGACATCGAGAGAGTCCGGGTGAGAGTTTGCAGCGAACTTTTGTTTTGCTGTGCTGCGGTGTCTTGCTGGCAGTGCGAATTCATCATAATTAATTAGTGAAAAAGTTTCTCAGGATAGGTGCTGTAAACTGTCGAAAAAAGGAAGTTCGGCAACGGATTATTTAACGGATGTAACGGATGTAACGGATGTAACGGATTATTTAACGGATGTAACGGATGGAAGTTCGGCAACGGATTATTTAACGGATGTAACGGATGTAACGGATGTAACGGATTATTTAACGGATGTAACGGATGGAAGTTCGGCAACGGATTATTTAACGGATGTAACGGATGGAAGGAATCGATCGCAGGGGAAAGTGCAATTAAGAACGTCCTAACCGTTTTGGCGGTTGCTTTAAGTTTACTTTTACCCGCTTTTACGTTTGCCAATCACAGCGAAGAATCACATGATTAATTTTATTTCTGCCCTTGTGGGCTATTTCCCATCAGTGGAAACTATTAATTAGTTAAGTTTCTTTCAGCCTGCATACTTATTATGTTAGCCGATCGCATTAAAGCATACCCAAAAAAATACATACTCTGTTATTCGCATATTCCCAGCAAAATCAACCGGATTTTACTGAAATCTTGATAATTGATCAAATTCTATCCACCCAAAGAGTCTTTGTTTGCGGGGCTCCCAGCCATCGCCCAAATCGCGCAAATCCGATTCAGTTATTCGCATATCGCTGAAATCCGGCATTCCTTGCTTGACTGACCCCTTGCAGCACTGAGATAAACTATCGGCGGTGGCTCATCAATTACAGCTTGAAGATTTTTTGTCATAAATTTACTAATCTCCATATCTAAAGTAGCTGCAAAATCAGGTTCATCCCAATCCTCGCTTTCTTCAATGCTAATGGTTGTTGGTAACCCAATATCAACATCTAGCTCATCGCCAAAATCCGCAACTTTCTTAATTGGATCTATTTTCTGACCGGGCTCAGTGGCAAAAGCTTCAGTTGTATTGGCTATTAGTACGAGCGGCAGTGCTACTAGGGCACTTATTGTTTGTCGCGCCGTGATTTTCCTCATGGTATTCTCCTGGTATAAACTCAACTTTGGTGCTGCTATACATTCAACATCTGCGGCTACTTTAGAGCGCTGTCAGTCGATTTTAGATTTTAGATTTTAGATTTACTCCATAGATGAATCTGAGAGCTTGAACTAGGGCCTAAAATTGTGGGGTACTTACCTCTATGGCAGTTCACAAGTATCCGTTTTTGAGCAGAGTCATTAATTAATAGTGGCTTGTTTTTCCACAGACTCTAACCTTATCTGTGACTCTTCGCGGCAGGTTTGCTTAACTGAGCATATCCGGTCCACTGTTTGCCTTTCTATTTACTACGTGAAAACTCTTAAACAGTCAGGTTTTCCCGTTAAGTAATTCTCCAGCCTTTGCGAGTGTTCATCTCAGACTCAAAGCAAAGTGGGTGAGAAGTTCGATCGCACACCAGTTTTCGCACACCAGTTTTCGCACACCAGTTTTCGCACTCCCGCGCTGCCACCAGCAAGCTGATGTGACATACCACAGCCACCGGATATCTGTCAATACTTATATCTTAACATTTCTAAGTTGTTGCATAATTCTCGTTACCAGGAAGAGCCTGGTAACGCAGCTCGGCGAGGCAGAGCCTCCAGCCAAGTCGAGAGGACTCCTATTTCGTCAAGCCGTGTTCGAGAGCGAAGCGAACCAACTCAGTACGGCTGTTAGTACCCGTCTTGCTAAACAAACGGCTGACGTACTTTTCCACATTACGCACGCTAGTTTCCAAGCGGCGGGCAATTTCCTTATTCATCAAACCTTGAGCAACCAAATCCAAAACACTTTGTTCTCGCGGAGTCAAATCAATTTTAATCGGCGAAGGACTTTGGGCGATCGAACTCCGCCCGCTCAACAAAGACTCAATTCTTGCCATTTGGCTTGTCAAAGCAGCAATATCGGGACTTTCAGCATTTTCGCTCGTCTCCTTAGCAGCCGCGCGACGGGCCAGCAAATTGGTTACTATTGCTACTAACTCGTCGGGATCGAAGGGCTTAGAAAGATAAGCATCGCAGCCTGCTTGATAGCCTTGAATGCGATCGCTCGTCATCCCCTTAGCCGTCAAAAATACCACCGGCAAAGCCTTATAGCGAGGATCTTCCCGCACTTGTTTGAGAAATTGATAACCGTCCACCTGGGGCATCATAATGTCTGAAATCACCAAATCGGGATTGTACTGCTGCAAGAGTTCCCAGCCATCCCGAGCATTACTGGCAACTTCAACCGCAAAATCGCTATCTTCCAAATAAGCTTGTACTGCTTCCCGCAAGCCCGGTTCATCATCTACCAATAATAATCGTGCTGACATAGTTGTTACCTTTACGCTTTACCACTATTTTTTAATTTAGCCGCATTTAAGTCTTATTGTCACTCCATCCCTCGAAGGAACTCAAAAAATTATTGTTCAACTCAAGAGCTTTGAGTTAGGTTTTGATTTAACGATGAAAAAGTTCTTAAATCTTTAATTCAAAACTCCAAACTCAAAACTCAAAATTATTATTGAACCCTTCCACTTAAACTTTTGAACGATCGGTCAAAATTTCATAACCAGTTTCTGTCACCAACACAGTATGCTCAAACTGAGCCGACATAGCATTGTCAACGGTTACAGCAGTCCACTTGTCAGAAAGCGTCCGAGTGTACTTAGAACCGGCATTCAGAATTGGTTCGATCGCCAATGTCATGCCCGCTCGCAATTTCACGTTCGGCATTTCCCGCGTGCGGAAATTGAAAACCGACGGTTCCTCGTGCAAATTTCGCCCGACACCGTGGCCGGTAAACTCCTCAACGATGTTAAAACCGTTGCTTTTGACATGATCTTCGATCGCACCAGCCAAATCGAGCAAATAGGCTCCAGCCTTCACTTGTTCGATGCCTTTGTACAGAGCTTCTTCTGCGACTCGGATTAATTTTGCCGATTCGGGAGTCACTTCCACAACTGCGATCGTAATGCAAGAATCGCCGTGAAAACCTTGGTAATATGCCCCCGTATCTACTTTAAGAACATCTCCGGCCCGAATTACTTTTTTGGCGCTGGGGATGCCGTGAACAACTTCGTTATTAATGCTAGAGCAAATCGATCCGGGGAAACCGTGATAGCCTTTAAAACTCGGAGTTGCCCCCATTTCGCGGATGCGTTTTTCCGCATAAGCATCCAAATCAGCAGTAGTCATTCCCGGTTTCACCATTTGGGAAATTTCTTTGAGTACCGTTGCAACGATTTTCCCTGCCTGCCGCATAATTTCGATTTCGCGTTCAGACTTAATTTCAATGCCTCGACGCTGTTTTTTGACTTGGGGTGCTTGAGTTGGGCTAGAAAGCAGACTGCTAAAAATATTCATGAATTGATTGGCGGGTAATGTTGTACTTTGACGGCAGGTTGAAGCAAAAAAACGGCAAATATCCACTTTTTTGTGGAAAAACGAGTGTCTTGTTCCGAACTGTCGATCGCTTGTCCTTGTAGCTAGCTTAATATTTTTCTCACTAATCGGCACGGGATTGGCGGGTCAACAAAGCGGTTTCAACCGCCGAGCCCGTTGGAGCGGGATTTCCGAGCATTCCTGTGAGGTTAGCAATTGTGGCAATTAACTTATTTATGTCAACTGGTTTAGATAAGTGCATCTGGAAACCAGCTTCGAGCGCTTGCTGGCGCTCTTCCTCTCTGGCGTAGGCCGTCAGAGCGATCGCAGGCATCTTTCCACCCCTGAGCAATTCCATTTCTCTCACGCGCGCGATCAACTCATAGCCGTCTGCTTCCGGCATTCCAATGTCGCTCAGCAGCAGATCCGGCCAATAACTCTCCAGTGCAGCTAGAGCCCCGGCCACCGATGCCGCCGAGCGCACGATAGCTCCTTCGTCCTCGAGTAAAGCAATCAAAAACTCCCGCGTGTCATCGTCATCATCCACCACCAGCAATTGCAAATTAGCCAGAGTGGGGAGAACCTCTGTCGCGTCATTGAGCGACGACCAATCATCGTCAGCAGCGAGGGCGTTCCTCTGAGCAAGAGGTAAAGCCACCGTAAATTTCGCACCCTCGCCCGGATTATTCTCTGCATACACCTTACCGCCGTGCAGTTCCACCAAGTGACGGACGATCGCCAATCCCAGTCCCAAACCCCCGTAAGACCTAGTTGTGCTGCTATCAGCTTGGCGGAAGCGATCGAAAACATAAGGCAAAAAATCAGGAGCGATACCAATGCCGCTATCAATTATCTCAATTTGAGCCTCATCTCCAACTGACTCTAACCGCACCTGTACTTTACCCTCTTGCGGACTAAACTTAATCGCATTTGACAGCAAATTCCACACAATTTGCTGCAAGCGATCGAAATCGCCGATAACTTCACCTACATTTGGACTGCATGTTAATTCTAGGACTATTGATTTTTCCTCAGCCAGGGGCTGCAAAGAATCTATTGCCAGGTTGATCGCAGATTCCAACCGAATCGGATGCTGATTTAAATTTAGTTTCCCCCGCAGAATCCGCGAAACATCTAAAATATCTTCGATGAGTTGAGATTGAGATTTAGCATTGCGCTCAATTGTTTCTAGGGCTTTCTCTATAGTGTCTTGGTCAAATGTTTTGGTACGAAGCAGCCTAGACCAGCCGAGAATTGCATTTAAAGGAGTGCGGAGTTCGTGAGAGAGAATAGCTAGAAATTCATCCTTCATCTGGTTAGCTCTCTCAGCTTCTTGCCGCGCCACTTGTTCCCGGAGTAGTCTGCCGCGTTCTTCCTCTGCTTGCTTGCGGTCTGTGACATCTCTAACCGTGCCCACGTGACCGATCAGTTTTCCCAAATCCGAAAACATTGGCGACGACTGCACGTGAATCCACCTCACAGTTTCGCTACCAGCTAATCGAAACTCGTTAGAATATTCCTGGCTTTCTTTAATCCAAGCTAACCAATCTGCTACTACGCGATCGCGATCTTCTGGATGAACTTCCCGCTGCCAAACCTCTGCCAAACTTTCCTCCAAAGTTAACCCGCAAATCGCTTGACAACGCGGGTTGATGTAAGTACAGCGGCCTTCAACGTCAGCTAAGTAAATTCCCAGTGGTGAACAAGCACACAAAGTGCGAAACCGCTCTTCACTTTTCCTTAGTTCACTATTAACCGCAGCTAACTGTGTTGCTTGCTGCTTCACCTCGACTGTTTTTTGGAACAATTCCACAAATACCTGCACCTTCGAGGTCAATATTTCCGGTTCTAAGGGTTTGAACAGGTAATCCACCGCACCCAGAGAATAACCTTTAAACACGTGGGTGTCATTACTGCTGAATGCTGTGATAAAAATAATCGGAGTCGCTCGCGATCGATCTCTAGAGCGAATCAATGTAGCTGTCTCAAATCCATCCATTCCCGGCATCTGCACATCAAGCAAAATTACCGCAAAATCTTCATTAAGCAGACATCTCAGAGCCTCCGCGCCCGAATTAGCTTGTACTAGATGATAAGACGGGCTGTTGAGAATAGCTTCTAGAGCTATCAAATTTTCTGGGCGATCGTCAACTAAAAGGACATTTACTCGATGGGGGGACTGCAGATTCATAATTTTTTTAATCTTTAATTCTTAGCAAATTGACTAAACAGAGAGCGATTTTAGAGAGGGGTAAAATCCAGTCTACTTCAACATTTGCGATCGCCGACGCTGGCATGGCCGGGCATAGAGCTGAAGCCGGTTCCTCCACAAATGTCAATCCTCCCTCAGCTTTAATTTTTGCCAGCCCTTTAGTGCCATCCGAATTAGCTCCCGTTAAAATTATGCCGATAACTTTCTCCCCAAACGCATCCGCAGCAGACTCAAATAGCACATCGATTGAGGGCCGCGCGTAGCTGACAGGACCCTCAGTTGATAGTGCAAATTTAGGAGTTCCGCGATAGGGGATTGGGAATTTTGAATTGTGGATTGACTCCACTGCCACGCTCCCCCCTTCTGTAAAGTCGTTTTCATACAGGCTAAACTCCTCGTCAGAGGGCGATTCTATTAGCAAATGATAGTCAGCAGGAGCCAAGTAAACCCGTCCAGGTACGATCTCCTCTTTGTCTTGGGCCTCTGTGATTTGCAGAGAGCATTGCTGTTGTAAAACATCAGTAAGCCTATTCTGAGAACTCTTATGGCGGTGTTGGACAATAACTACAGGCAAAGGAAAGCTTTGTGGCAAATCTGCCAGCAGCACAGTCAGAGCCTGTAGCCCTCCCAAAGACGTGCCCACAACCACTATTTCAAAATTTTTTTTATTTAATTCTCCGGTAGAGTTTATCACTACTTTCAATGGGTTCATAGTATTTTTCATAAGGTGTAAAAGTTAGAGACTCCTGATGTCCTAGTCCTAAAACCCCAAACATTCCCAGGCTCTCATAAAAAAGCTTGTGTACCCGCTCTTGGAGGTGTGGATTGAAATAAATCATCACATTACGGCATAAAATAACATTAAATTCATTAAAAGAGTTATCCGTTGCTAAGTTGTGGTGAGCAAAGACAATATTATCTTTAAGGGAAGAGCGAAAAATCGCATTTTCATAGGCAGCAGTATAATACTCAGAAAACGCTTTCTTGCCCCCCGCTTGGTGGTAGAGTTGCGTATATTCTTGCATTTGTTTCAGTGGAAATATCCCTGTTTTGGCGGTTTTTAAAACTAATTCATTCATGTCCGTAGCGTAAATCCGACAACGGTCGTACAGTCCTTCTTCTTGCAGCAAGATTGCCATAGAATAGACTTCTTCTCCCGTTGAACATCCAGCGTGCCAAATCCGAATAAAAGGATAAGTACGCAGCAGCGGCACCACTTTATTTCTGAAACTAATGTAAAAGCTGGGATCGCGAAACATCGCCGTTACATTGACAGAAATGTCCAGCAGTAAACGGTCTAGATAAGCAGGATTGTGCAGTACCTTTTCCTGAAGTGCCGAGACAGTGGTGAGCCGTTCCGAGCGAATAGTGTTCCAAATACGGCGCTTGAGAGAGGCAAGAGCATAATTGCGAAAATCAAATCCGTAATAGCGAAACATTCCCTCTAGTAGGAGTTGAATTTCGATGGTTTCAAGTTCATGGCTTTCGGACATTTTTAATTACTAATTGGTTATTGGGCATTGTTGACTGTTGACTGTTGACTGTTGACTGATGACTGTTGACTGCTGACTGTTGACTGTTGACTGCTGACTGTTGACTGCTGACTGTTGACAACTAATAACTAAAAACTGCCAACAGTCAACTGCCAACTGACAAGTTACTTCCATTATCGATAAAGCCAGACACGCAGCAGCGAGAGCAACTGTTCCGTATCAACAGGTTTGGTAATGTAGTCAGACGCACCAGCTTCGATACATTTTTCTCGATCGCCCTTCATAGCTTTCGCTGTCAGAGCAATCATTGGCAAGGAAGCAAATTGAGGCATATTACGAATTGCTTGCATGGTTTCGTAACCGTCCATCTCTGGCATCATCACGTCCATCAACACAATATTTATCTCAGGCGTATTTTGCAATTTAGCAATGCCCTCTCTGCCATTCTCAGCATACACAACTTCCATTTTATGGCGCTCCAGCATACTTGTGAGAGCGAAAATATTCCGCATATCGTCGTCAACAATCAAGACTGTTTTGCCCGCCAGCGTCGAATCTGTTTGATACAATTGCTCTAGCATTTGGCGCTTTGGTTCCGGCAAATTTGCTTGCACTCGGTGCAAAAACAAAGCTGTTTCATCTAACAAACGTTCCGGCGATCGCACATCTTTAACAATGATTGTTTCGGCCATGCGCTTGAGTTGACCTTCTTCGGATCTTGTCAACTCTTTGCCCGTATAAATAATAAGTGGCAGACTTTTCAAAGTAGCCTCTTGCTTGATCTGCTCGATCAGTTCAAAACCAGTCATATCTGGTAGTCCCAAATCGAGTACAACGCAGTCAAAATGCCCCGATTTCAAAATTTCTAGCGCCTCTGCACCACTCCCCACAGCCGTTGTAGAAACATCGTGATTACCGATTAAATCCACAATGCTCAGACGCTGTGTTTCGTCGTCTTCGACGACTAGCAAATTCTTCACTGGCCGCTCCACAAACCCCTTAATATCAGTCAAAGCTTTGCTCAATGCTTCGCGACTGACAGGCTTTTGTAAGTAGGCAATCGCCCCTAACTGCAAACTGCGCTGCCGCCCTTCTTCAACTGATACAATGTGAACCGGAATGTGGCGCGTACTTGGGTCGTGCTTCAAGCGATCGAGCACTGTCCAGCCATCCATCACAGGCAAATTTAGATCCAGCATAATCGCAGTTGGCTTGAACTCTCGCGCCATCGCCAAACCGATATCGCTCCGCAAAGCCACCAAACCTTTAAAACCCTGTTCCTGCGCCATATCCAACAGAATTCGAGCGAAGTTTACATCATCTTCAATAATCAAAAGCACGCGATCGCCACTCTCAATATTTTCTCGATCATCAGAGATTAAAGGTGAGGGGTAAGGCGCGATCGGCAAGTGGAAATTCGGCAAAGGAAGTGCGGGAGAGTTAGCAGCGGGTAATTGAGGCGTTTGCTTGCCCGTTCCCGAACTCGTTTCATTCATTATTCGCGATTCTTGGTAAGTTTGTGGCAGATAAAGCGTGAACCTACTACCCTCACCAGGGCGACTTGTCAATTTAATTTCTCCACCTAACAAATTAGCGATTTCTCTACTAATTGACAAACCCAAACCCGTGCCCCCGTATTTGCGGCTAGTGCTACCATCTGCTTGTTGGAAAGCCTCAAAAATAACCCTGTGTTTTTCAGCAGAAATCCCAATCCCGGTATCGCTAACTGAGAAAGCCAAAACAGTAGGGGAACTCCTTAAACTTTGTATCTCTAAACTCCACCCTTCCCGCGCTACTTCGGCATGCAATTTCACCTCACCTCGCTCTGTAAACTTAAACGCATTAGAGAGGAGATTCTTCAAAACTTGTTGCAGCCGTTTAGCATCAGTATAGAGACCTTTTGGCAACCCAGCCTCCAGCTCTATTTTAAAACTCAACTTCTTATCCTGGGCGATTTGGCGGAAAGTGCGATCCAAATGATCTCGCAAGTCCGTAAACAACACTTGCTCTATTTCCACCGACATCGTGCCTGATTCAATCTTAGCGAGATCCAAGATGTCATTAATCAGCCCCAGCAAATCATTTCCCGCCGAGTAAATTGTGCGCGTGTATTCAACTTGCTTCTGAGTCAAATTGCCTTCAGTATTGTCAGAAAGCAATCGAGCCAGAATCAACAGCGAATTTAGCGGAGTTCGCAACTCGTGAGACATATTTGCCAGAAACTCCGACTTATACTTAGAAGTTAGAGCCAACTGTTCTGCTCTTTCTTCCAACAACCCCCTCGCCTGTTCGATATCTCGGTTTTTCCGCTCCACTTCCTTATTTTGCAGCGCTAGCAATTCCGCTTGTTCTTCTAGTTCTTCATTCGTTTGTTGCAACTCTTCCTGCTGACTCTTTAACAGTTCCTCAGATGCGCGGAGTGACTGCGCTTGTTGTTCGAGACGCTTATTAGTTTCCGTTAGTTCTTTTTGCTGAGTTTGTAACTCTTCTGCCAAAGACTGTGACTGTTTCAGCAACTCTTCCGTCCGCATACTCGCCGCAATTGTATTTAAGACAATGGCGATACTTTCTGTAAGTTGATCGAGGAATGTCAAGTGTATTTCGCTGAATCGGCGGAACGAAGCTAACTCGATTACTGCCGTCACTTGTCCCTCAAATAATACAGGTAAAACCACCACATTCAGCGGCGTAGATTCTCCCAGTCCCGATCCAATTTTAACGTAGTTTTCCGGCACTTCGGTCAACAGTATCCGTTCTTTTTCCAGGGCGCATTGTCCTACCAAACCTTCGCCTAAATGGAATCGATTTCCTAACTGTTTGCGTTCGCGGTATGCGTAGGTACTTAACAGTTTGAGAAACGGATCGTGCTCGACCGATTCCATCATGAAGAAGACGCCATGCTGAGCAGAAACCAACGGCGTCAATTCTGAGAGAATTAGTTTAGAAACTGTTTCTAAATCCCGCTGACCTTGTAGCATTCGAGTAAACTTAGCAAGGTTTGTTTTCAGCCAATCTTGCTCAGTATTTTTCTGCGTAGTCTCCCGGAGATTGGCGATCATCTGGTTAATGTTGTCCTTAACGATCGCAACTTCTCCTTCCGTGGCGACGGAAATTGACCTCGTTAAATCGCCTCTGGTAACAGCAATTGCCACTTCGGCGATCGCCCGCAGTTGAGTAGTCAAATTCGCCGCCAACTCATTCACATTATCCGTCAAATCTCGCCACGTCCCCGCCGCACCCGGAACCTTCGCCTGGCCGCCCAATTTCCCTTCAATTCCCACCTCCCGCGCCACTGTAGTAACTTGATCGGCAAACGTCGCCAGCGTATCGATCATCTCGTTAATCGTATCTGCCAGAGTCGCAATTTCTCCTTTTGCTTCCAGCATTAATTTGCGCTTCAAATCGCCATTCGCCACCGCCGTCACAACTTTAGCAATACCCCGCACTTGCGCAGTCAAATTCCCCGCCATCGAATTTACGTTGTCGGTTAAATCTTTCCAAGTTCCCGCAACTCCTTTCACGTCAGCTTGACCGCCCAACTTACCCTCAGTTCCCACCTCCCGCGCCACCCGCGTCACCTCAGAAGCGAAGGAATTAAGCTGATCCACCATCACGTTAATAGTATCTTTCAGTTCGAGAATTTCGCCTTTGACATCGACGGTGATTTTCTTAGACAAATCGCCATTTGCCACCGCTTTCGTCACTTCCGCAATATTCCGCACCTGCGCCGTCAAATTCCCCGCCATCAAGTTAACATTATCAGTTAAATCTTTCCAAGTTCCCCCTACACCACGCACGTAAGCTTGCACGCCTAATTTACCTTCCGTTCCTACTTCCCTAGCAACTCGGGTTACTTCAGATGCGAAGGAACTCAACTGATCCACCATGATGTTAATCGTGTTTTTCAGTTCGAGAATTTCGCCTTTTACATCGACAGTAATTTTCTTCGACAAGTCGCCATTTGCTACAGCCGTCGTCACTTCCGCAATGTTACGCACTTGTGCTGTTAAATTCCCCGCCATCGAGTTAACTGAATCCGTTAAATCTTTCCAGGTTCCCGCAACTCCTTTAACTTCCGCTTGCACGCCTAATTTCCCTTCGGTTCCCACTTCCCTAGCAACCCTAGTTACTTCAGATGCGAAGGAATTTAACTGATCCACCATCGTGTTGACGGTGTTCTTCAGTTCAAGAATTTCACCTTTAACATCTACAGTAATTTTCTTCGACAAGTCGCCATTTGCCACAGCAGTCGTAACAGCCGCAATATTCCGTACTTGCTCCGTCAAACTACCCGCCATAAAATTAACTGAATCCGTTAAATCCTTCCAAGTTCCTGCTACGCCTCGGACATCCGCTTGACCGCCCAGTTTACCTTCCGAGCCCACTTCCCTAGCAACCCTGGTTACTTCAGATGCAAAGGAATTAAGCTGATCCACCATCACGTTAATGGTGTTTTTCAGTTCTAAAATTTCGCCTTTAACCTGTACCGTAATTTTTTTAGATAAGTCACCGTTAGCAACCGCCGTCGTCACCTCAGCAATGTTGCGGACTTGTGCCGTTAAATTCCCGGCCATTGAGTTAACTGAATCCGTTAAATCTTTCCAGGTTCCTGCTACTTCCTGCACTTCAGCTTGTACGCCTAATTTACCTTCCGTCCCCACTTCCCTAGCCACCCTGGTGACTTCTGATGCGAAGGAATTTAACTGGTCAACCATGGTGTTGACGGTGTTTTTTAGTTCGAGAATTTCGCCTTTTACATCGACGGTAATTTTCTTAGATAAATCGCCCTTTGCCACAGCGGTTGTCACTTCAGCAATGTTTCGCACTTGTGCTGTCAAACTGCCTGCCATGAAGTTAACGCTATCCGTTAAATCCTTCCAAGTTCCTGCAACTCCTTTAACTTCTGCTTGACCGCCGAGTTTGCCTTCGGAACCTACTTCTCTCGCCACCCGCGTTACTTCTGATGCGAAGGAATTTAACTGATCCACCATGATGTTAATAGTGTTTTTTAACTCTAGAATTTCACCTTTAACATCTACAGTAATTTTTTTAGATAAGTCACCATTTGCCACAGCAGTCGTCACGTCAGCAATGTTCCGCACTTGTGCGGTAAGATTGCCGGCCATCGAGTTAACTGAATCCGTTAAATCTTTCCAGGTTCCTGCAACTCCCCGCACTTCAGCTTGCACACCTAATTTACCTTCCGTTCCCACTTCCCTCGCCACCCGCGTTACTTCTGATGCGAAGGAACTCAACTGATCCACCATGATGTTAATCGTGTTTTTCAGTTCGAGAATTTCACCTTTTACATCTACGGTAATTTTCTTCGACAAGTCGCCATTTGCCACCGCCGTTGTCACTTCAGCAATGTTACGCACTTGTGCTGTTAAATTCCCCGCCATCGAGTTAACTGAATCCGTTAAATCTTTCCAAGTTCCAGCAACTCCTTTAACTTCTGCTTGCACGCCTAACTTCCCTTCGGTTCCCACTTCCCTAGCCACCCGCGTTACTTCCGACGCAAAGGAGCTCAATTGGTCTACCATTGTGTTAACAATTTGCGCTGTTTGGAGGAATTCTCCTTTGAGGGGTCTGTCTTCTATTTCTAAGGCGATAGTTTGCGATAAATCCCCTTTTGCTACGGCCCGAATTACTCTGGCGGTTTCAGAGGTTGGTTGCACTAAATCTGTAATTAGGGTATTGACAGAGTTGACGCTAGCTGCCCATGACCCCTCGGCGCTGCCGATGGTGGCCCGCTGGGCGATTTTGCCTTCTTTACCGACAACTGTGCCGATCCGCTCGAGTTCGGCCGCCATTCTCTCATTGAGATCGATAATGTCGTTAAGTTCGTCAGCAATTTTCCCCGCTAGACCGGTCTGATCTATGGGCATCCGAACTGAAAAGTCCCCTTTTTTGACGGCCACTAAGGTTCTAAGTAACTGTTTGGCATAAGCATTATTGGAATTGGGGGCTGTTATCTGTGCAGTTGACATGGCCGTTACCTTTGACGAGTTTGGAGGGGAAGGGGGGAATATTTTTGAGATTATTGATATTATCCGACTAAAGCAGTGTCTGATTGCTTCTATCGAAAGATGGATGACAAATTGCTGTTTATCAGCTATTTTGTTATTGGTTATTTTATAGTGGTTCGCAGGCTCTTCTTGGTAACCAGTTAATTGTCGGGTGTCAGGAACAAGCCCGAAAGCCTGTTCCACCCTGTTCTACAAAGAGTGAATTTTATTGTAGGGCGGGCATCCTGCCCGCCCTACAGATTACCAACTGCGATTATTTCCAATTTTGCCACGAACTATTGAAAATAGAAGTACCCGGAAATGCGATGGGATTGGCATTTTGTTGCAACCGCAACTGTAACACTTCCAAGTTTGGCTCGCGGGAGGGCAATTCGTCCACTAAGTCATAAGGTAGAATCCCCTTTTCTAGGGAAAAAGCAGCCGTAACTCCCGCCGCCGCACCGGCAGACCATTCAAAAGAATGCACTCGATAAGCAGCCGCCGCTGTGTGGCTAACAGCAATACTTTTACCCGCTACTAACATATTGTCAATTTTCTGGGGAATCATTGCCCGCAGCGGAATTTGGAACGGATAAGCTTGCCCTTGAGCTTTGCGAGTGCCTTCCCGTTCGGTATTTCCCGGTGCTTCCGGCGGACTGTTGGTCATGCAGGGGTGAAAGTCGATCGCATAATGACCGATACCCACAGAATCAGGATAAATCGTAGCGCGCGATCGCGATTTTGTATCCTCAACAGATTGACTTCCCACAGCCAAAGCCGGCGCATTCAAACCACCCACAGCCAACCACAAATTGCGATACTCTTCCTCCGACAAATTCTGGCGATAAAAATCAGCCGTAAAATCAGTGCGAGACATATCAACTTCCCACACCATAAAACCTTGAGGCTGATTGAAACTCGGCCGCCCAATAATGCGCCGGCCCTCCCGCATATAAGGATATTTAGAAAGTCCGTGCACCGTCCCCATCGGCGAATCCAACCCGCTCAAAAAACGATTGTTTGGATTAGGCTTTTTCACTCCTTCTCCTAGCTGTGAGTCAGTAGTTCCTGTTACCAGCCAGTAGAAAAATCCTTTGGCATTTTCCTCTCCCTTTCGCAAAGTTTCGGTTCGCAAACCGCCCATCCATCCCCCCGGTTGCAGTTGGCCTGCTTCTGCCAACTGCTCGCGAGAATAAATTAAATTATCCTGGGGAGAACCGGGACGATAGTCATTGCCCCAAGTCCAGTTTTGCATCGAAATATCGCCGGGATAAATCGGGAATTGCTTCGGGTCTGAAGGTCGCTTTTCATCCGGTCTCATGCTCCTGATTTGGCGGTAGGTGAAAACTAAGGGAAAGCTCGCCAATCTCTGCAATTCGTAGCTGTAGTAAGGAGCGTATTGTTGATAAAAAGACGGCACTTGATGCTGCTGCGGTTCCTTCGTTGCCTGCATCGCAAAGGTGTAGGTAAAACCTTGAGTGCAGTAAGCGTCGCCGGTTGCGCTGGGGGAGGAAGGTTCGAGGGGGGAACGCGGGTCAATTCCGAGGCGGTAGGGAACATCCGCAAGTCCGATCAATTCGCCTGTTTCAGTGGCATCTACAACGTACCAATCAGCACCCCCTTGTAAAGGCGGGGAACTTGGGGAATCTCCCCCCCTTTTTTTGTTAGGGGGGTTCTGAGAGGCTTTAGAAATAAACCGAATAATAGTTTTGTTAAATCGCGGAGAATTTTCGTAGCGATAGGCATCTTCGATAGTTTGAGAAAGAGTTTCGGTGTTGAGTGGTGGCGTGTTGGCGGCGGGTTTGTGTTGAATGGCGATCGCACTTTTAATTTGTTGGCCCCCAACCGCATTCCCCGCCACAGCAGGAGTAATTGCTAGTTCTTTAATAACCGTATTGGGAAACCATTTCAGCGTGCCTTTGCCTTTTCTAGCTGCATCCTGCAAGATGTTAAATAGAATTTTGTGACCGTCGTAGGGCATGAAACACGAATAGCTAACCCAACAGCCTCCGGGATTTAGCCGCCCGTAATGTTCCTTGATCCGCCCCCGCAATTCGAGGTAGCCGCGGGGGTAAAATAAGAGCGATCGCTGAGTCTCTCTTTCATCGAGTGCGGAAGTTCCCTGGGAGGAAATTTGACCGCCTACCCAGTCAGTAATTTCAGTAAGGCAAACTGTGCGCCCCGCCAGCAAACCTTCGTAAGCGGTAGCAGCGCCTGCGAGCCCGCCGCCTGCTACTAGAATGTCGCAAGTTTCTGCATTGTCTGGATTGCGCGGAGGTGCGGCAAATACTGGCGAAATGCTCCCTATTGCGGAAACTATGCCGAGGGTGAGGCTAAGGATCGATCGACCTTTGAGCAAAAATAGATAGTGTCGAAGTTTCATCAGAGATTGTGGAATTAATTTTGACATAGCGCGAAAAACACTCATGCCATCTAAATGTTTATTTTGCAGTATACTGGTATTTCGCGGTGTTGTCAGGGAAAACTTTTTTAGAGAAGAGGCATTAATACCAGCAACAACTATTGAACAGCCGGCTCTACCTTATGCTCAAAATCGTCAAAATTTTTAGGTCATTGATTCCTTTTGAGAGTTTAACAATTACCACCAGTTTAACTTTTTCGGATGTTTTACGCAGGTTGGACGAAGTTGTTACTCCTCCAAAAGTTGTTAGAATAATTATACCCTTTGGCCCGCCACCTGCTAAACCCTATGAAGGAACGATTTCTGGCAAAACTTTCACAATCAATCGCATTATGATCGGTCGAAATTTATTGTTCCCAATTATACAAGGAGAAATACAGACTCAACAGTTCGGTTGTTCCATCAAAATTAGGATGACTTTACATAAAATAGTTATAGGAATTTTGATTCTTTGGCTGTGGACAACTGGCAGTATTGGAATGTTTGCTTTATTTGCTTGGTTGGTCGAACCCTCCGTGGGAGCAATATTTTTACCAATTTTAGGAATGTTTATTTTTGGCTGGCTTTTATGCTTGATTCCTTTTAAAATAGAAGCAAAAGCAGCTACAAAATTTTTGTCTATTCTCTTAACCTAAAGTAATTTGTAACGGCAATATTTTAGCTGTATTATTAAAAAAAATTTAGGTTCATCGGCCGTCAGCGGCGGTAAAAAAATCCAAATTTATGCGTCAAAATCAACTCAAACAAAAAATTAAACAAGGGGAAACCGTCCTCGGTTTATTTATGAACTGCGCTTATCCCGCATTCATGGAAATATGCGGTCACGCTGGATTCGATTTCGCCGTTATCGATATGGAACACGGCCCCCTGAACCCGCTTGCTGCTGAAGATTTGTGTCGCGCCGCCGACTGCACTGGAATTGCACCGATTATTCGCGTCCGCAAAAACGACGGGCCGCAAATTCAACGAGCTCTCGACATCGGCAGTGCAGGCGTTCAAGTACCTCAAATTGAAAGCAAAATCGATGCCGAAACCGCTGTCAAAAGCGCTAAATACAGTCCTCTGGGCGCGCGAGGCCTTTCCTTCGCTACGCGGGCGGGACTTTACACCGCCGCAGGTACAAATATCACCGATCGACTCAACGAAGAATCCTTAGTTGTGATTCATGTCGAAGGCAAAGGCGGCATCGACAACCTGGCAGAAATTGTTACTGTGCCAGAGGTGGACGTGATTTTTCTAGGGCCTTACGATCTGTCACAGTCGATCGGCATTCCCGGCCAAGTCCGCGATCCCCGGGTCATCGACATGATGCAGGAGGCAGTGCAAACCATCCGCAAAGCAGGCAAAGCGGCCGGTACTTTTGCTGACCACCCCGAAATCGCCCAGCAGTGGATTGATGCTGGCGTTCAGTACGTCACACTTGGGGTCGATGTTGCCGTTTTCCTGCGCGCCTGTCAGTCGCTGGTGAAAGCAGTCAATCGATTTTAGATTTTAGATTTTAGATTTGGGATTAAAAGAAGAACAAGCCCCCGGATTCATCTTGCAAGCTTTACGATATCTTTGCAATTTTTGTAGTGTCTTTTACGACACATACAAAAAACCTGCGCTAGAGTAGAAGCATACACCTCCTCAAGGCAAAATTATGGAGGGGAGCAAGGCTTCAGGGAGTAAAATCTATGAAAACCGTATTAGAATCCATTCATTTGGATTATGCTTTCATGTTTACTTTCAAAAAAGTAAACTCGATTAAGCTAGAAGGTTTCAAGGAATTTTTTGACGATATGCCTGTCGATCCGTATGTGAAAGGTAAGTATCGTTCTAGAAGATTATCGCGGTTTACAGTCAACGGAGATGAGTTAGTTAAGTTACCTCACGGCTATTTGTATCAAAGCAAAACATACAATCCGCTAGTGGGTGATATCAGGCGGGAATTTGCCGAATTGGACGATCGGCTAATTGCCCTGGATAATTTCAAACAGATGATTTTTGCTTTTTTCGATTCTTGCAAAATTCACCCGGAAGCTGAAATCGGCATCCATCAAATCAGGACTACTTGTTCGCCGCACAATTTCGGCAACCCCGCACCGGAAGGCATTCACCAAGACGGTACTGATTTTATCGGGATTTTCTCGGTTGACAGAACTAATATTGTAGGCGGGGAAACGCATTTGTACTTGGCTAAAAAAGAGAAGCCTGTTTTTAATAAAATTCTGCAGCCAGGAGAATTGCTGTTAGTTAACGACCACGAGTTTTTCCACTTTACTACGCCGATTAAACCGGAATCTGAAGGGGTGGGAACCAGGGATGTATTTGTGCTGACTTCTCCGAGTTTGCTTTGCGATTGAGGATACAGTCTTGGACGCATAACGTAATGATGTAGGGTGCGCGCCGCGCACCTTACTCCGATTACCCATTACTGCATCCCACAGATCACCTTTTGGTTGCGCCCCCACCCATCTCGATCGTGGTTAATGCTTGGGAAAATCGATTCCTGAAATGGATATTCCTTCCATCTTCTGCACATATCGTCCTTGAGCAGCTACACATTCTGCCATTTTTTTAGCTTGTATGGGTTGACTCCTTCGATCGGGGGAGATACCTCTATACTCCCATGTACCGCGAATGTCGCCAGAGAATGCTTTTCCATTGTTTTTTAATACTAGCTCTGTGCCAGTTGCATCAATATAGTATTTCCCATTTTCCAAAGACACGCTGCTAATTGTGATAGATTCGACGCCTTTGTAGGGACTTGCAGGGCCATCGACGATCTTGATGCAGATTCTATTGTTTTGATGTGCAATCTCTCTACGGGAGTTATTGAACATTGTTCCTTCAGCGTAGTAAGCTCCTGTGGGTAGAATTGTAGAGCCCTGTGGATTACTTTGAGCAGATGACAATGATGAGATTGACAGAAGGATAGAACTAACAATTAGTGTTTCGATCGCCGAAAATTTCATTTGCAACAAAACTCCATTAAAATTGTTTTTTCAGATTCTACACGATCGCAGATGCTCTATAAACTTCTCTAGAGTTCTGG
The DNA here is from genome assembly GCF_036701145.1 of Microcoleus sp. Pol17C6. Classification (NCBI taxonomy): domain Bacteria; kingdom Bacillati; phylum Cyanobacteriota; class Cyanophyceae; order Oscillatoriales; family Microcoleaceae; genus Microcoleus; species Microcoleus sp. Pol17C6. The sequence goes on along the minus strand of NZ_JAUBQH010000020.1, from coordinate 40,465 downwards.
CAAAAGTCCAATTTACCCCCCGCAAGTCCCCCCTTATTAAGGGGGGAAACAAGAATAATCTTGCCTCCTCCCCTGATTCAAGGGGAGGTTTGGGATGAGGTGCTTTGTATTTTTGCAAGAGTTATAATCATGACTCAACACCTTACTACAAACCTGTCGTTAGTAGTGATGACTTTATTAGTCTTTCGGGCCTTGAGTCAATCATGACTAAAGTCCTGACTACAAACCTGCGTATTTTCCTAAAAAACCAGGTTTATGCCTCTAACAACTCACAGATAAATCTTATCGAAACTTCCGTTCCGATTCTTGAATCGGAACATCATTAATGCTGGCTTCACGTCTTCGCATTAACCCATTTTCGGCAAATTCCCACTGTTCATTACCATAGGCGCGATACCAGTAGCCAGAATCATCGTGCCACTCATACTCGAAGCGAACAGAAATCCGATTGTCTGTAAAACTCCACAGTTCTTTCTTTAAACGGTAATCTAGTTCCTTTGCCCATTTTCGTCTTAAAAAAGCCTTGATTTCTTCCCGTCCGCTGAAGAATTCGGCACGGTTTCGCCACTGAGAATCTTCCGTATAAGCTAAGGCTACTCGTTCTGGATCGCGGGTATTCCAGGCATCTTCAGCAGCTTGAACTTTGGCTTTAGCTGTTTCCAACGTAAAGGGCGGTAGAGGTGGTTTAGTTTCCATCAGCTTTGTTTTTTGTGATTAAAAAAGATAAATTACGGGATGCTCGCGCTACAGAGAGAGTTTTGGGAATTTGATATCAATCCTCAGCATCGGGATCGATTCCCATTGCTCGCAGTCGCTCCGCTAACTGGGTAACTTTTCGCTCTGCTTGTTCGGCTCTTTCCCGTTCTTGTTCAGCTCTTTCCCGTTCTTGCTCGGTTCTAGCCCGCTCAATTTCAACTTGTTCGGAGCCAGTTAACAGCAAATTCCCCTGCGAATCCCACCACCGTAGCCAAAGAAGTTCTTGATTTTGATAGCTTCCCTGCCACATTCCCAATTCTACATCTAGTACAGGAATGGGATAGTGACCGCGTTCGTTGGGCTGCATCCTTTGATACACAAAATCTATTAGGTGATAGACTTCTAAATTGCCAGTTCTCATTTCATAAATGCCGTAGTAAGGAATGCGGATAATTCTCTCGTACACCCAAAACTTACCCGGTTTAGTGCTGGTACCGTCAGCGGCCACAGTCAAGGGAGTACGATCGCGCTCTTCATCTCCATTACCGCTAGCAAATTCTAAAGCAATGAACGGAGCCATGTGTTCCCGCCAAAGTACATAAGAACGGCGAAAACCGTCAAGTGTTGCCGGTACATTCGGCACGTAAAACCAATCCGGTGCTTCTGCGCCTCGCTCTGGCGGGTCAGTTTCTCGCCAGTAAATGCCACAATCTTGCCCGATCGCATATTGTCCGTCTGGATGCAGCCGCTCTACAACCGGCCCGATCGAATCTGTCAGAATGATACTCTGGGGATGCTCCTGAAAATTTTTCACAAATGTACCGTCTTCGTCTGGCAGTTGGGTATGATCGGGGAATGCAGGAGGCAGACCTGTAGCAGTTATTATCTCATTCATAGTCTTTTCCGTGCAGTTATGGTTGATTGTACTGCGAAATTTTAAAGCAATCCGATTTGAAACTATAGCTAATATTAACTAAACCCAGCTAACCATAGCGGAAGCATCAACAGCAACCCGACAGAAGTGATGGCGATGCTGCTAGCTAACAAATCGCGATCTAGCTCGTAAACTTCTGCTAAAATCAGCACCGAAAGAGCTGTGGGCGTTCCCGACATCAACACCAACACGAACCTCGGATCGCCACTCAATCCGAAATAACTAGCACCCAATCCGATCAACACCGGCACAATTACCACTTTTAACAGCGACGGGATTAAAGCCAGTTCAAAACTTTCCCATTTCTTAATAGACCTCAGCCGGATGCCAACCAGCAGCAAAGCACTGGCAATTACCACCCAAACAGCAGTCTGCAATCCCGATTCCACTGTCTCGGGCAGGGGGATGTTTCTAGTATAAAAACCAATTAAAAATGCCCACAGAGCGGGAACTGTCAGCACGTCCCGGATCTGAGTCCACCAGTGATTTTTTTGCTCGGAGTTCCCAAAATAGCTAGCAATAAATACACCGAAACAATAAGTTCCAATAACGTTGTTAGTGACGCTGTACAAGACCGCCCAATTGCTGTTATCGGTGCTGATGATAGACGGGGTGATTGCTAATCCAACAAAGCCCGTATTCCCTAACATCGCAGCTAGGATAAAACTCCCTTTGCTCGATCGCTTCAGGGAATTAAAATTTAATAAAAATAAATTTACCAGAGAATTTTTGCCCTGAAAATAGGGCTTTTGGATGTGGGCCGCACTCAGCCTACGCAATAATACCCAAGTCAGCCAAGCAAAACTCGTACTCAGAAATAACACGAATATGGCGATCGCCGGCGTGAATCCCACAGCACCCGAAAAATCGCTCTGACGGGCTAAAACTAGAATTTGCAGCGGTATCCCAATCCAGAAAAGAAAGTGGCTCAGCAGCTTGGGAAAATCAACTGGGATGTACCGAAACAGCAGCAGTCCTAAGCCCGTCCAGATAACTAGAGGGGTATAAGCGTGAAATAAGGTTTCAATCATAAAAATTTAACTAGACAATTGGAAATGCCTCTATCTATTAATAGTAATCCTAAAATCCGTTTAAGAAATGCGAATTGTCGTTAGCGGAGCCCTCGAAGAGGATCGCACTTGCACGCTTTTTCGTCCTAGCGTGTTCGCAGCACTCCAGGCCCAAAAATTTCCGCCCAAATCCCCGCACATTGCAGGGCACAATCCTCAGACTGTCAGCCCCCAATGTTTGCAGCTTTTTGCCTTCAGATTTACAAAATTTCTGTTAATTTGACCAATGTGCGATCGAGTTATCTTGCCTTTTCCGAACAGACGTGGAACGTTTTCCTGCCGTTTCGCTCTAACGGAAATACGGCGATACTAAAGCTACTAATGACTTGCACTCATTAATTCAATTTCAAAGCATTAACAGGCACCTCATCCCAAGAACTAACAGTCCGCAAGGTAGCAACCCAGCCCTGCTGTTTTTGCTCTGCCGTCAAATTCTTCTCAAAAGATTCGTGGCAATCCTTCGCTTGAGTCTCATCGCAACAAGCAATGCAAGAATAAAGAATGCCCGACGGATCGATTTGCTCGTTTACCCAAATAATCACGATCTACTCTCTCAATCAAAATCTACTGTTATTTAAATTTTCCTATATTTTTGCCAATTATCTACTCGGATTTACGCAACGCAAGATTTGAGGCGCTACAGATTTGTTGTAAGGTGCTTGTGGCGCACCCTACTGATTCGTTGTAAGGTGCGCGGTACACACCTTGATTTCTTAGTCTCAAGCGAAAGGGACGAAAATTTTTGTAGGATCAATTGCAATCGCCCAGTCTTATCGAGGGGTTTTTACACTTGTTTGGATGCCAAAGTTGCCAAAGACTCGCCCGCAACCCGGCAAATCCGCCAGTCGGGCATCACATCAGCACCGATACCCTTGTAAAATCCGATCGCCAATTCATTCCAATCCAAAACGCTCCATTCCAAACGCCCGCAGCCCCTTTCAACCGTCAACTGCGCTAAATAAACTATCAAAGATTTGCCAATTCCCCGCCCTCGAAACTCAGGGATCACAAACAAATCTTCCAAATAAATTCCCGGTTGAGTCAAAAAAGTAGAATAATTGTAAAAAAACAGCGCCCAGCCCACAACTCGATTTTCGCACTCCGCTAAAATCGCTTCAGCAAAAGGTCGATCGCCAAACAAATGATGCTCCAAATCAAGGGCATTGCCAGTAACGGCATGAGATAATTTTTCGTACTCAGCTAAAGCTTTAATCAAATCAAACAGCACCGGCACGTCGGCGCGGGTAGCTGGACGCAAAATTACCTCAGAAGACATAAATAAGTAAGTAGTAAGCGACAATCAACAATTAAAAATACCACATTAAGACATTTTTAATTTGTAATTTTTTATTAATTTTTTCCACCTTGAACCAGCATATTTTCGATAGCCTCGGAGTGCCACCCCACAATAATTTTAAGATTTTTCAAAATGCCAACTCAATTTTTTTTGCTTATTTCAACCAGCCCTTCAATCGTTCAGTCACTTGAGGGCGGCGCAGCTTTCGCATTGCCTTATTTTGAATTTGACGGACTCGTTCGCGGGACAAATTGAACAAACTGCTGACCTCTTCTAAAGTGTAAGGTTCGCCGGTCAGCAAACCGTAACGCATAGCAACAATCTCTTTTTCCCGCTCAGTCAAAATACTGTCCAACACCTCCAAAATATCTTGGCGCATCATCATCTCATTCATCTGAGCTTCGGGAGATTGCGTCGCGTTATCTTCGAGAACATCCAAAAGTTCCGAACTTTCTTCGGAGCCGATGCGGTGGTTGAGAGACAAAGATTGCCGGCGTACTTGCTGGAGATAGCGAAGCTGTTCGCAAGTAACTTGCATTTCTCTAGCAAGTTCAGTTTCACTTGGATTGCGTTGAAGAGAACGCTTCAAATCTCGATAAACTTTTTTGAGTTTATTTAACTGTTCGACAATGTGAACAGGCAAGCGAATCGTCCGCCCTTGATTGGCAATTGTCCGGGTAATTCCTTGGCGAATCCACCAATAGGCATAAGTAGAAAACTTGTAACCCTTCTCCGGATCGAACTTTTCGGCTGCCCGATTCAAACCCAAAGCTCCTTCCTGAATTAAATCGAGAAAAGGGACGCCCCGATTAAGATAGCGTTTGGCAATCGAAACCACCAAGCGCAAATTCGAGCTGATCATTTTCCGTTTCGCCGACTGACACTGGTGGCGAAGCTGTTGCAGTTGAGTTTCGCTTATCCCCAAAGCCGTTGCGAGTTCAGCTTTTGTCGGCACTCTGTCCAATTCCTGCTGCAAACGCTGTTCTAGTTCATCCAGGGCTACCAATTCTTGAACGCGGCGCGCCAACTCTACTTCTTCGGCTGCTGTTAGTAGAGGATACCGAGCCATTTCCTTGAACAAAGCTCCCACTGGATCGTCGGCAGACCAGTTGTTGTATGCTGACGACCGAGTTACCGTCGGACGATCAATCTCGGTGTCTTCATCTTCTGCGATCGCGAATGAGGCTTCGGGTGCCACCGCAAAACTGCCTAGGTCAGATTCTGCCATATCGTGCTTGGTGTCGGTGGAATGATTTGAAAAGTATCCCTTAACTTTAACCAATTTAACCGGAAATTTCCGAAATCCATCTAGAAGCTCGTGACAGAAATTAGATGGCCCCAATTTTATACCTTTCTATTGAGTTCGAGCCAGTAAAGGAGCTGCCTGCAATAATTGCTGAGTATAAGGGTGCTGCGGATTAGTAAAAATATCCCTAGTCTTACCGATTTCAACAATTTTTCCAGCATTCATTACCGCAATGCGATCGCAAAAAAATCTCGCCACCCACAAATCGTGCGTAATGAACAGATAAGTCAAATTAAATTCCTTCTTCAACTCCAACATCAGTTCTAATACTTGAGTCTGCACGCTGGCATCCAGCATACTCACAGGTTCGTCGCAAATTATCAGTTGCGGCCGAGTAATCAAAGCGCGGGCGATCGAAACTCGCTGCTGTTGTCCTCCTGACAATTCCCCCGGATAGCGGCGAAAGAAATCCTCCCCTGGAGTTAAACCCACCCGCTCTAACATTTGGATTACTTGTTTTTTAGCTTCGCTGCCATTAGCTAATTTGTGAATAAACAAAGGGTCAGCAATACTTTGCCCGACAGTCATCATCGGATTCAGGCAAGCGTGGGGGTCTTGAAAGATCATTTGCATTTCGCGGCGGTGCTTCCTCACAGCATCGCGGTTCAGGGCAGTTATATCTATTCCTTGAAATACAACTTTGCCGCCCGTCGCGGTAATTAGCTGCAAAATCGTGCGTGACAAGGTACTTTTGCCGCAGCCGGACTCCCCCACCAGCCCTAGGATTTCTCCCCGTTGTAGCTCTAAACTAACGCCGTCTACTGCTTTAATTACCTGGCGATTCCTGGAAAACAACTGATCCAATAAATTGCTTTCTAAACTGTAGTGTTGCTGCAAATTCGTTACGGTCAAAAGAGGCGAATTTGTTAAGTTTGCAGTAACGGCTTCAGTCCTGATTTCCTCGAATGCTAACCCTTTTTCAGAATCGGCTTGAATGTGCAAAGCTGCTTTGAGGAGAGATCGAGTATATTCGTGCTGCGGCTTTTCAAAAACGTTTTGCACCGGCCCTGTTTCTACGACTTTACCGCCGTACATCACCGCAATGCGATCGCAATACTCAGCCACCATCGCCAAATCGTGAGAAATCAACAAAATAGCCGTTCCCCGTTCCTCGCAAAGTCTGGTTAATTCCTGCAAAATCTGAGCAGCTACAGTTACGTCCAAACTTGTAGTCGGTTCGTCCGCCACAATTAATTTGGGATCGAGCAAAAGAGCCAAAGCAATTGCTACTCTTTGTCGCATTCCGCCGCTAAATTCGTGGGGAAATTGCGACCAGCGAGACGCGGGAATTTTCACAGCTTCCAGAGTTTCTATTGCCCGTTTCTTAGCTTGCTTGCGATCCAAATTCGGTCTGTGAGCTTGCAAAGTCTCGATGCAATGTTCTCCTACAGTCATCAAAGGATCGAGACGAGTCATCGGATCTTGAAAAATCAATGCTACAGCTTCGCCCCGAAACCGTCTCAGCCGCGAAGCATTCATATCAAACACCGACTCTCCAGCAAAACTAACTCGCCCCTCAATCAGCGTTGAATCCGGCAGCAACCGCATCGCCGCCCTTCCCAAAGTTGACTTACCGCAGCCAGACTCCCCAACTAATCCGAGCTTTTCCCCCGGTTTCAGCGTCAGGGAAACCCCGTCAACGGCCCAACCAGATTGGCCTCGCCGCTGAGGATAAGCTACTCGCAGATTGTCAACGGAAAATAGAGAAGAGTCATTAGTCATTAGTTATTAGTCCTTAGTCTGTTGTCTGTTGTCTGTTGACGGTTAACTGTTGTCTGTTGTCTGTTGACGGTTAACTGTTGTCTGTTGTTATTTATTATTTATCAATATACTGGCGGTTAGTTGTTAGTTATTAGTATTTTTCATGGCTTATTAGTGATTGGCAAGAGACCGATATGCTGTTTGTAAATACTAATAAAAATTGCTACAAACAAAAATTTTATTAGTACATCATTAACCGACCAACCACTTACTAAAAATAGTCAACAGTCAACCGTTAACAGTCAACCGTCCACAGTTTGTAAATACCAATAGAAATTGCTACAAACAAAGATTTTATCACTACATCATTAACCGACCAACCGCTTACTAACACCAGTCAACCGTTAACAGTCAACCATCAACAGTCAACTGTCAACAGCCAACAGACTAAATTTCCTTTCGCTTCAACTCAGCTCTCCGCAGTATGTAAGTAGCGGCACAATCTGCGTGAGGATGGTCTGCTAAAACTTCCGCGAGTTCCAACACATATCCGGCGATATCCGGCCCCAGCTTCTCAGTCAGCACTTGACGTTCCCGAGAGGCGAGTTCTTGCACGCGGGCCTTAGCTTGCCAATTCGGAGAAAACATCTTGTCAATCTCGGTGTGGAATCCCAGACTTTCGAGAATGTCCCACTCGCCGTTATCGCACCAAATGCCCCCGCACAACATACAGCGCTCTATGTAAAAGGGCACTCTACTGAAAGGAACTTTCGCCCGCGACAGATAGTGACCGTCTTCAGGACACAGCGCTGCTTTGCTGTCGTAGACAGACGGGGTGAATTCTATGCCGAGAGTCCCTGTCGCATCAGGCTTCTCGGATTTGTTGTACCACTGGCTCTGTTCTTTTTGCCAAGCTTCGTATTCTCTGCCTGGAATCCAGATACCGTAACAGTTGGGACACCACTGCACCGACATACGGCCGGCTAAGGTACCGCCTTCTAAATTGGGATGTTTACATTTTGGACATTCCACCGCTTTATTTCTCCTTGCCTTATTAATTCCCTGTTAATTCAATTATTAATTCTGTATCTGGGCGGGCCCTGAAGAACCAGAATTTTTTTGTAGCAGCGCGCCACAGTAGCCAATTAGCGTGTTGAGCCGCGCGATCGCCGCAGTTTGCCTCGCCTTTGCTGTCGCTGGCTGGCGCGACGCTTGCAAAAACGTGACATCTGTCCCCAACAACCGCAGTTGCTTGTGAATTTCCGTCAAATAGGACTGCTCTGGGGGTGTTTCTGAGGCGTCTAACTCATCGCTTTCGGCTCTCATAATTTGGTTTCCGAAAAATTGTTGCACTTTTCTGTATTCGATCGCCAGCGCGGCCCCATCCAGATTATCCTGTGCAGCAGTTCTTTGTAGTTGTTCTAGTGCTTGCTGTAATTCTTGGTAGCACTGGCGGCGGTCTTCGGACAATATCATGATTTTGTAAACAAATTTGTATTTATAATCAAAGTAGATACTTACTTAAGTTTGCTCATATGGAGGGAAGCCGTGCGTTTTTGGAGCAATTCCCTGTTTTGTGAGAACTTTTTTTGATTTGTTTCCCTGGCTCTACCCTTCTGGCTGCTGCTTTTAGTTTAGCGTTGCCGGTAAATGCCGATCCCCCCGCAACCTCAACTGCTACCCCCAAAATATGCTTATTTTACCCGATTTTCCCCGAGCGACAGACTGCTGCGGCGGCAGTGATGTCACTACATTTTCCTACCTACGAGGGGGGGCGACTCGGGATTACATAGGTATAGTTTGAGAAAAATCGACTATTTTTTTGAATTGCAAATTGTGGCATTCAATTAGTTTAGTATAGCTAAACACATAATTTCGGCAATTCAACCGGAAACCGGCTTTTAACCATTTGTATTTCTAAGTTTTAAAGGTGTACCCCATGAACGCGAACACTCTGACTCCCTCTCCTTCGATCGATCCTGCTGTAGTTCCCGACTGGCTGCAAGAATGCCTGAATACTCGATCGCAGCCTGATGGGGACCCTAACCCGAATTGCTCGACTGACGACAGCTTAATTTGTCGGGCCTTTGAATTTGCCCGCGACTTGCACGAAGGACAATACCGCAAATCGGGAGAACCTTACATTTGCCATCCGGTAGCTGTGGCTGGAATACTCCGGTATATGGGCGGCAACAACGTCATGATTGCCGCGGGCTTCCTCCACGACATTGTTGAAGATACAGATATTACTCTCGAAGAAATAGAACAGCGGTTCGGCGCCGAAGTGCGACAGTTGGTTGAAGGTGTCACCAAGCTTTCTAAGTTTAATTTTTCCAGCAAAACAGAGCGCCTTGCGGAAAATTTCCGCCGAATGTTCCTAGCAATGGCTAAAGATATTCGCGTCATTGTCGTCAAACTGGCAGATCGGCTGCACAACATGAGGACTTTGGAGCATTTGTCCGAAGAAAAGCAGCGCAGTATTGCCCTAGAAACCCGAGATATTTTTGCTCCCCTAGCGAACCGTTTGGGTATTGGTCGCTTTAAGTGGGAATTGGAAGATTTAGCGTTTAAATACCTGGAACCCGAAGCTTACCGCGAAATTCAAGAATTGGTGGCAGAGAAGCGGGCCGATCGAGAAACTCAACTCGCAGAAGTCACAGATAGTTTGCGAGAAAGGCTTGACAATTTAGGCATTAAATGCTATGAAGTTAGCGGCCGTCCCAAACATTTGTACGGGATTTACGGCAAGATGCAGCGCCGCCAAAAAGGGTTTAAGCAAGTGTACGATATTGCGGCGGTGCGGATCATAGTAGAAACCAATGATGACTGTTATCGGGCTTTGGCGATCGTCCACGATTCTTTCCGCCCGATTCCCGGCCGCTTTAAAGATTATATCGGTTTACCAAAAGCCAACCGCTACCAATCTTTGCACACCGGAGTAATCGGAACCAGCGGTCGCCCCATCGAAGTGCAAATCCGCACCGTAGCAATGCACCACATTGCAGAATACGGCATTGCCGCGCACTGGAAATACAAAGAAACTGGCGGTTCTAACACAACAGTTACCGGCGACGACGAGAAATTTACTTGGCTGCGACAACTCCTAGAATGGCAAAGCGACCTGAAAGACGATCGCGAATATTTACAAAGTATTAAGGACAACTTATTCGACGAAGATATTTACGTTTTTACTCCTAACGGAGACGTGATTGCTCTCAATAGCGGCTCAACTCCCGTAGATTTTGCTTACCGCATTCACACAGAAATTGGCAATCGCTGTACCGGTGCCAGAGTAAACGGGCGAATGGTAACACTAGACAAGGTTTTAAAGAACGGCGATATTGTAGAAATCTTGACCCAAAAAAATGGTCATCCGAGTTCCGACTGGCTGAATTTTGTCAAGACAAACGGAGCCAAAAACCGAATTCGCCAGTGGTTGAAGCGATCGCACCGAGATGAAAATCTCGCTCGCGGCCGGGAATTGCTGGAAAAAGAATTAGGTAAAAATGGCTTGGAATCTTTGCTAAAATCTGAGCCCATGCAATCGGTGGCTCAGCGCTGCAACTACCACAGCGTCGAAGATTTAATCGCCGGTTTGGGCTACGGCGAAGTCACCCTAAATCTCGTAGTAAATCGACTGCGAGATTTAGTAAAAGTGCAGCAAAAAATTGAAGCTGCTCCCGCAGGAACCCACGAAGTGCCCCAGCTAATACCTGCATCGACGGCACCGAAACCAGTACCTAGTTCGTCTCCGAGCAAATCGCCGATCGCAGGTGTAGAGGGATTGCTCTACCATTTATCCGGCTGTTGCTGTCCGATTCCTGGGGAATCAATTATTGGAGTTGTGACTCGCACTCGCGGAATTTCGATTCACCGGCAAGGCTGTTCAAATGTTGAGAGCGTACCAGGCGATCGCTTGGTTCCTGTGAGTTGGAATTCCAGCAACCGCAATGAATCTCGACCCAACACTTATCCGGTTAACATTCAAATTGAAGCCCTCGATCGAGTGGGAGTTCTCAATGATGTGTTATCGCATTTGAAGGACAACCAAGTAAACGTCCGCAGCGCTCAAGTCAAAACATATCCCGGATTGCCCGCATTAATTGACTTGTGCATGGATATCCAGGATAAACAACAGTTCGAGCGGACTTGTATGCAAATTAAAAAGATGAGCGATATTTTGAATTTGCGGAGGCTGAGTGAAGTGAATTAGCCATTTAATTGAGCGGCTGCTGTGGGAAGTTGGTAAGTAGTAATTGACAATAAACTTTTTTATTTAAACTCTTAACAATTCCCCAAGTAGCCGCAGTCTGTTGTTAGCCAGCAGTAAAAATAGTTTACGCGAAATAAGTTAAAGCATGGATGACAGTCAGTTAGAAACTATCCTCAAAAACATTGCATCTGATCGAGTAGAGCGCAAGGCCTCAACATCCGATAAAGGTAAACTTCGTCAGGTTATATAGCCTTTCTCAGGTAGATGAGGTACAATAACAGCAGTGAGTAAACCAATTCCAGAAGTCTTGCTCGTCAACTTGCTCAAAAGCTCTAGTTATTGATGATGACAATGCTTTATAAGTTCTTGCCCCCAAAGTACGGAGAATGCCTTTAACTTTAGACCAAAAATTTTCAATTGGGGAGAAATCAGGAGAATAGGGAGGTAGAAATATTAACCTTGCCCCGGCTTTTTTAATTGCTTTTTCTATTTCTTCCCCTTTGTGGATGCCATAGTTGTCCATTACTACACAAGCACCTTTCCAGAGTTGGGGAACGAGTTTTTTGATGATAAAAGCCTCGAAAGTAATGCCATCTATTGAGCCTAATAAATTCACAGATGTCACAACTTTTTTGACGGATCTTGCTCCCAATATCGATACATTTCTGCCACGCCTATTTGGTTTTGATCCCCTGGCTCTTGAACCTTTTAACGATCGGGCATACAACCTAACCATAGCCAGATTCACCCCGGACTCATCAATAAAGATTAAGTCCTGCACGTTCAGGTTGTTCACTTGTTTCCAGAACTCATATCGGAGGTTTTGAACTCTTTCACTGCATGAAGCTGACGGAAAGAGCGTTTTTTTTTGAAGGTCATGTTCAACCGGTGGGTCATTCTTCCCATTGTGGCTCGGCTGACAGTAACACCGATTTTTTCGTGAAGTAATTCGCAGAGTTCTTCGAGAGTAGCATCGTTATTTGTCTCAATCAATTGGGCTAAAATTACCAGTTGCTCGGAATCCAGTTTAAGTTGACCTCCACATCTATGAGTTTGAGGAGAAATATCTTGGGTTAGACGGTATTGTTTGAGTAATTTTTGCACAAAACTCAGAGCAACGCAAAACCGCTTGGCTAGTTGTCTTTGCGAAATTGGTTCAGTTTCATAAACATTAATTATTTTTTGCCGCAAGTCAACAGAGTAAAATTTCATTTTTGATTGATATCTGATATTTTTTGTAATCTTTCTCTCCGCATCAACCCGATTGACCGAAGTGGTGCGATCGAGTGCATCAGCCCGATCGACTGCTAGTCCACCCTGGTTCGCATTATCCGCGCGGGGCGCACACTCACCGATTGAATTATAGCGAACTGATTTTTGTTATTTGATATTTTCCAGCCAATTCGGGTTACTCACATTGTACCTCATCTACCTGAGAAAGGCTATATACCGGAGATAATATTACAGATTACCTTTGAGCCCGATCGCCGTGACAATAGTCCACGCATCTACCAACAGCAACAGCAGTGTACATAAAAGTAAAATAAGATACATCCAAGGCTGCGACAAAGGACGGACATCTCTAGTATCAATACCTGTTTTTGCTTCCACCAAACCGACTAATTTAGCAAATCCAGCCACCCGCATTGGCAACAAATAACCTTCACCCGAATGACTCAAAAAATAGTAAACTAAACCTCCTTGACCAGTCGATCGAGGTTTGAGAGCTTTTACCTCAGTCCAAGATAGCGACCAACCCTTGCGAAACCAACGCGGAAACCAGTTGGGATATGTGACTTCAATCCCCTCATCGCTCAAAATTACCCTTTCACTGAGCACGCCGTAGAGGCCCACAGCCCCGACAAAAATTGCCGCCCAGAGTGCGGCGGGAGGAACGGGTGCTTTAGTTACTTCCGATAAAAACGGCAATGGAATTGTCAGGGCTGTGTACAAGCTCAACAGCGTGATTCTAATCAGGGGAGAAAGCCGGAATATCGCCGGCTCAAATACTGGGGCAGAAGATGGGGAAGAGGCGATAGGTTGTGCTGACATGGCTGAAATTCGAGAAGCTGTTTAATGATATTTTTGCACAGTTGTCGAACTCGCCAACCAAACTCAGGGAATTAGGAAAAACCGGACAATCTTTGCAGTTGCGAGTTTTGATCTAAAATTCATTTCACAAACTTTGATTCTTAAGTGTTGAGTTTTTACCACTTTGCTGAAGTTGGAATTTTGAGCGCGGAGTTATCAATTAAATGACAATTTATAACTCAAAACTCACAACTCCGATTAATCAACGGCGGTTAGCGCCGGTACAGTCAAAGGTTCTGAGATTTCTCGGGATTTGGGGCGGCGGGCCATCGCTGTTCGATCGCCCTGAACTGCCTCTGGGGATCTGCTAGGATTGACGTTTGAATAGGGGCCTTCGTTAATCTGCAAGCGATCGCAAGGAATTTTATCCGACAAAATTGCACTAGCCATCATCCCGGTGTGAATTTCCAATGCTGCGGCCGGCATCGCTTCAAACACTAAGCGCTGTCCGGGAAACACCACTCGTTCAAAGTACCAGTTAGGAATGTTGGCGATGCGAGCAATCTGAATCTGACTGGTGGCGTTGACGTAGCAGCACAGAATCTTGCTGTCGGTGTCTGAGGGTACGGGGTCAAGAATTTGAGCCATAACTGCTGAGGGAGCCTTGCCTAAAAGTTTTAGTTATCTTCTCAGGCTAACACTAGGTGATCCCGCCTACTGTAAAGCCGACTACCAACTCCCTAATACATGAGAGACCGATCGAACCTAACTTAAAATCTAACCGGATAAATATCGGATTTTTGACTCCCCGCTGCGATTTTAAGCCAAAATACGCTGTATTGACTTAAAAATTAGCTTTTTTCTGCTGCCGTCGCCGATCGACACCAACAAGCTCGGCCTTGAGCCAAATAGAAAAATTTAAGAATATTTAATGTCAAATTGCGAAAATTAGACATATTGTAAAGTTATATTAAAAGAATATTAACATAGCTGAAAAAGTTCCACTTTAGGATATGGCAATCATGGAAAACCGAGAAAACCGAGTCCTGTACGTCCGCCTCCCTTGCAATCCTATTTTCCCGATCGGAGTTGTCTATCTTTCGGATCACGTACACAAGCTGTTTCCCGATGTCCAACAGCGCATTTTTGATTTAGGTGCCGTACCCCCCCTGGATTTCGCTAAAGCTTTAGATGCCAGCATAGACGAGTTTAAGCCGACTCTGCTGGTTTTCTCTTGGCGGGACATTCAAATTTACGCGCCCGTGGGCGGCAGGGGCGGCAACCCGCTGCAAAATGCCTTCGAGTTTTACTACGCCAAAAATCCGCTGATCAAGTTCCGGGGAGCACTCGGAGGACTGCGTTTAGCCGCGTCTTACTACACCGAACTCTGGCGCAATTTGGGACTGATTAAGCGCGGATTGAAGCGGGCGCGGAAATACCGCCCCGAAGCTCGTGCAGTGGTCGGCGGTGGTGCTGTGAGCGTGTTTTACGAGCAGTTGGGACGCAGTTTGCCGGCGGGAACTGTGGTTTCGGTGGGGGAAGGCGAAGCTTTGCTGGAGAAGTTAATTAAGGGCGAAGATTTGGCAGAGGAAAGATGTTATGTGGTGGGAGAAACCGTGCCGCGCGCGAAGCTAATTCACGAAAAGCCAGCCAACATCGAGAAAACTGCTTGCGACTATAACTACATCGAAACCATTTGGCCGGAATTTTCCTATTATCTACAAGATATGGACTTCTACGTCGGAGTCCAAACCAAACGCGGCTGTCCTCATAATTGCTGTTACTGCATTTATACGGTGATTGAAGGCAAGCAAGTGCGGATCAATCCGGCGGATGAGGTGGTGGCGGAGATGCGGCAATTGTACGATCGAGGTATCCGCAATTTCTGGTTTACCGACGCTCAATTTATCCCAGCACGCAAATTCATCGACGATGCAGTTGAATTATTGCAAAAAATCATCGCCGCCGGTATGGATGACATACACTGGGCCGCTTACATCCGTGCGGACAATCTCACACCCGAGTTGTGCGATTTGATGGTAAAAACGGGGATGAATTACTTTGAAATCGGCATCACCAGCGGTTCCCAGGAACTGGTTCGGAAAATGCGGATGGGCTACAACTTGCGAGTAGTTTTAGAGAATTGCCGCGATTTAAAAGCCGCCGGTTACAACGATGTGGTTTCAGTTAATTACTCGTTTAACGTCATTGACGAAACCTTTGAAACTATCCGGCAAACTATTGCTTATCACCGAGAATTAGAGCGAATTTTCGGTGCGGATAAAGTAGAACCCGCTATTTTCTTTATCGGGTTGCAGCCGCACACAATTTTGGAAGAATACGCCTTTAAAAAGGAGATTCTGCAACCTGGTTACGATCCCATGAGCTTGATGCCTTGGACAGCGCGCAAGTTGCTGTGGAATCCAGAGCCTTTGGGTTCGTTTTTCGGACAGATTTGTTTAGAAGCTTGGCAGCGGAATTCCAATGATTTCGGCCGCGAAGTGATGGCAATTTTGGAGGAAAAACTCGGCTGTGCGGATTTGGAAGAGGCATTAACCGCGCCTGTGGAAATCAAAGACAAACAGTTGGCAGCAGTTAATTAATTACCAGGTTCGCAGTCATGACGACGGTTATTTAAAAAATGGGAAATAGGAGGAAAAATGTATCTTCTGTTTCCCTTTTTATTATTCACTAAATAGCTAAGCGCCAATAAAAAATTACTGTGTAACTGAGTCAGTTCGCGATCGCATGGGAGGCGAGAAACCCGGTTTCTAGGAAAATCAAAGGTTTAGTAACGAGAAATATATGAAGAAACCGGGTTTCTCAGATCAGCGTGAACAAGTCATAAAATCTTAAAAATGTCATCAATGCAAGAGATTGCTTTCCTGCGATCGCATTGACATACTTATGTATTTTCACTGGTGTAGGGGGCACAGTTCGCACCTTAGTTAAACCGACAGTGTACCGTGTTCCTGCAGCTTTCACCTGTGATATTAAATATTATTAATATCCAGCAAAGATCGCTTAAGATGTAATTATATAGTTAAAACCAGGAGTGACAAGATGTTTGATAAATATAGAGTTAAGAGCATTAAAGGAGTAGTTCTAGTTATGGCAGGCATTAGTGCGATTCCCTACCCTTCGGGAACCACTACGGGGAACGGGATAGCTTCGCTTCACGGCTTTTTGACAGCCTCAGCAGAAGCCACTCCACTAAATCAACCGATTGGCAAAGTTCGGGCGATCGCACCCAACACTTTGGGCAATAATCAACCGCTGCAAATTGCTCAAGTTGAGGGATGTCCGAGGGCCGAAATGGTGCAATTTTTCGCAACGCCCAACTTTTCTATATACATTTGCAAAACCCAGGAAGGCGATATTTTTTACCGCGGCCTCAGCAAAATAAATGGCAGCCAAATCAATGTCATGCAAGTAACGACAGGTGACGACGGAACTTATGAAGCGACTAACGGCAATATTATCTATTCGATTAACCCGCAACGCCTGCAAGTCCGCCAGAATGGCAAGGTAATCTTGACGGAAGCTGTCATCAAGTAACTCTAACTGTTATTTAATGATAAATTCACTAAATTTAGGGTGTATTTTATTTAAGTTAAAAATTCAATAGCAGCAGAAACATATTGATTCTTTAATAATGAAATAGAATCTGTGGTAAAGCTGATAAAATTGACTAACTTTTTTTCAAATATCTCTCAATCAAGACGATCGCCACTATATCATCTACCGGCCGTGGCGGAGTCCGCATCCCCTGGGGAATCAAGCGAGAAAGTCCCGTCGGAGGGTACATTTCCCAGTAGCGTTCCTTGGCTTCCAAACTGCTGAACCTCTCGTCAACCCGAACAATTTCGATCTCCGGCGACAAACTTTGCGTCAGTTTTTGTTTCCAACTTTTGGAAGTCGTTTGATCTCCCATGACTAATAACTCAATGGGAAACTGTTCGCACAAAGATTGAATAGTAGATATCGCTGCTTCCGACAACACAACTTGATGGTAGCAGACGCTTCTGTCTCTACCCATGACGGCGATGCCGCATTTGTCTTTACCTGGGTCGAAACCTAAAATCATAGCCAGTTACCCATTATTAATTACCAACTTTATTTTTTTATTTTCAAGTCTCCTGGGCCTGGTTTTTGTTGTCCGGTGCGGAAAACAACGGCTCCGTTTTCAAGAGCAACTAAATCTATTTTAAGCGGGCCGGCGATGTAAGTGACATCTGTGGCGATCGCCTGAACGTCCAGCGGTTTCTCGTACTGCTGCAATCGCTCGATAAAACCAGCCAAAGTTTCAATCTGATTGTCGGCCACTTGAACTCTACCGCCGACAACACCGATCAGGCGAGCGCGAAATTGACAAGCTTCTATCAATTGCAGCAACTGCTGCCGCACCTGTTCGTCGGTCAAAGTCACCGGATCGACAGCAACCCCTGCAATCACATCTCCAGCGCGGAAAACCACTCGATTGATTTCTGCTTCTGCAAATACCTTAATTACCTTTTCTTCCCGCAGGTAATTAGCGCCGGCGACAATCCGCACCACGTAGTCTTGACCGTCTTTAATTTGACTAATGAGTTGATCGATTTCTGCTTTAGTAATTTGAATAACCTGCTCCCTAACCTTTCTATTTTCCGGCTGCATGAGTCCGACAGTGGTTTTATTTGCTTCTTGCAAAAGCCGATCGATCGCGCGACTCGCCATACCGGGTTCAATAATGCGAACGACGCCAGCAGCTAAAATTTGACCGCGCCTGATGGCAACTGTACCCTCGCGGATTGCCTGAAAATCGCGTTCCAAAAGTTGCACTTGCTGCTGCAATAAAGTTTGTTGCTGTTCGAGTTGAGTTTGTTGCTGTGCCAAGGTTTCTAAGAGTGCTTCCCTCTCGGCAATTACTTTGTCGCGCTCGACAATAGTTCGATCGCGCTCGGCGAGATTTTGCACCCGCTGGGCAATTTCCTTGTCCCGCTGGGCAATTAGTTCGTTGCGATCGACAATTTCCTTGTCCCGCTGGGCAATTTCTGCGTCTCGCTTGGCAATTTCTCGATCGCGCTGGGCAATTTGAGTTTTTACCTGGTCGATTAACTCTTGGCGCTCTTCTTGCAGTTGGGCGATTTCCGAGCCTAAAGTCGTTTTTTGAGCAGAAACTGTTTTCAATTGGTTCTCGGTGCGATCGAGCTGAGCTTTTGTACTTGATCGGGCCGTTTCAACCAGTTTCAATTGTTCTTCGGTGCGGGATTTAGCTGCTTCCACGCTGCTGAGCTGTTCTTCTGTCTTAGATTTAGCCGCTTCTACCTGACTTAACTGCTCTTCAGTTTTAGACTTGGCTGCTTGCACGCTGTTGAGCTGGGCCCGCAGCGAGTTTAATTTTGTTTGCGTCCGAGCTTGCTCAGCATTAGCTGCTTGGAGCGATTGATTAATTTGCTCTAAATTGGCTCTAGCTTGCGCTTGAGCGGCTCTGGCTTGAGCTAATTCACTTTCAACTCGATTTTTTTCTTGAGTGGCTTGGTTGATTTCTCTGCGGGCGTTGTTGAGCCTTTTTTGAATCTCGTCTATTCTAAAAACTCCCGTTCGCAGCGGCTTGCTAGTAGCAAACAAAATGCCCAGAGTCAGTGCTGACAGGATGCTGCCAGCCATCACTGTCACAACAACAGCAGTATCGCGGGGGCGAAGTTTGAACAAGCTCAACCTTGCCTTGCCGACTTTCGTCCCAAGGCGATCGCTGACAGTGGCGATCACACCCCCTAACACTAAAATTACAAATACCAGGATGTATCCAGCAGTCATTCCGATTTTAGATTTTGGATTTTGGATTTTGGATTGAATCTAAAATCCAAAATCCAAAATCGCATACTTTCTCGGCATCAAGTGAATTGCTGGCTTAAAGCCACCGGGTTGTGGACTGTGATCTTTTTCTTGTGGATCGAGATCATGGTTTCTTGTCTGAGATCCCCGAGCAAACGAGTCACAGTTACCCGTGTCGAGCCGATCGCTTCGGCGATCGCCTGGTGGGACAGCTTCAAATCTATCGTAATCCCCTCTGTACCGGGCACGCCAAAATCCCGGCACAGAATCAGCAAAAAGCTGACGAGTCTCGAACCCATATCTCGGTGCGCCAGCGTTTCAATCATCATCTCGGTTTGCAAAATCCGAGACGACAGTCCCCGCAGCATCACCATCGAGAGTTCCGGGTCTTCCTTGAGCGCTTTCTCGACTTGTTCGATCGGCAGCGAGATCAATTCCACCGGCGTAAAGGCTACCGCGTGGTAAAACCTGTCCGATCGGTGTCCCGTAATCAGAGACAGCACCCCAAATACGCTATTTTCGCGCAGGAGGGCGACTGTAATTTCTTCCCCTGCTTCGTACACCCTGGAGAGCTTCACAGCACCTCTAATGAGAACGTAGACGCGCTCAGCCGGGTCTCCAGGGAAAAAAATTGTCTTGCCCCGTTCAAAGGTTTCCACAATGGGTGGAAACGCCCCGCCGCTGATTTGGCGGAACACGGCTGCTAGCGGTCTATCATGCGTCACGACTAGATCCTTTGTACTAATCAATACTTTATAACTTGCCGATTAACCTTATTGAGTAAAATATACTGCCCAACCTCCAATATCCAAGGATTCGGTTACTTCCATCTAATGTTAAGGTAAACACGCACTGTATGATTAAATCTAGCCCTTCTCTTAACTTTTTCAATTCCGCCCCCATGTAGCTCCACAGCAAAATTAATATCAATTGTGTCTCAATTGTGTCTCAATTGTGTCTGGATCAGTTAAAGCTGAATCAGTTGTGTCTAAACTGCCGGGGTTGTCGCAGAGAGCCAATGAGAACGGTGCTAGTTGCTTCTAGAAGAAATACAGATGATAGATTTGACCGGAAAAAATGCTCTTGTTACGGGCATTGCCAACAATCGCTCGATCGCGTGGGGTATCGCTCAGCAGCTCCACAAAGCTGGGGCTAACCTCGGCATAACTTATTTGAAGGACGAGAAAGGCAAGCACGAGCGCAAAGTCGCTGAACTGGTGGAACCGCTCAATCCCAGTCTGTATTTGCCCTGCAATGTCCAAGACGAGAGCGAAATTGAGTCTACTTTTCAAACCATCGCCGACAAGTGGGGCAAGTTAGATATCTTGATCCACTGTCTGGCTTTTGCCGGCAAGGACGAACTTTCGGGAGATTTCACCAACACATCGCGCCAAGGTTTCTCCAATGCTTTGGATATTAGCGCTTACTCGCTGGTGCGGCTTTGTGCTGCTGCTAAACCGCTGATGGCCGAGGGCGGCAGTATTGTGACCCTGACTTATTTGGGCGGCGTCCGGGTAGTTCCTAACTATAATGTGATGGGAATTGCTAAGGCGGCTTTGGAAATGAATGTTCGCTATCTGGCTGCTGAACTGGGCCCGTTAAATATTCGGGTAAATGCGATTTCTTCTGGCCCGATTCGGACTCTGGCTTCGTCAGCAGTTGGCGGTATTCTGGACATGATCCATCACGTTGAGGAAGTGGCGCCGCTGCGGCGGACGGTGACTCAGCAGGAAGTGGGAAATGCTGCGGCTTTTCTGTGCAGCAATCTCGCTAGCGGGATTACGGGTCAAGTTTTGTATGTCGATGCCGGTTACGAAATCATGGGGATGTAACGGTAGTCGAGAGTTGTGAGTTATGTAGGGGCGGGTTTAGACAATAAACTTTAACTTTAACAAGTAAGTTTTATGCAAAAGCCGCCCCTTTCGATAGTTTTGAGTTTTGCTTGCATAATTCTCTTAACTAAACATTTGAGAATTAGCGCTTATCAAGCTGTAATCTTCAATTACTAATTATCAATAACTAATGAATGACCAATTGCGAATTATGGAGATAATCGATCGCCCTTCTGTACCTCCTGCAACTTCAGTTCAACCAGCTAGGGCCGCCTTGGTGAAACGCACGACACTAGAAACGGATGTCACGGCCAGCCTCAATCTCGACGGTGTGGGAACTTGCAAGGCGTCTACGGGGATTCCGTTTTTAGACCATATGTTGCACCAGATTGCTTCTCACGGATTGATCGATTTGGACGTGCAGGCGATCGGTGATTTGGAGATTGACGACCACCACACGAACGAAGACGTGGGAATTACTTTAGGCCAAGCGCTAGCAAAAGCTGTCGGGGATCGATCGGGCATTTCTCGCTTCGGGCATTTCATCGCACCTTTGGATGAAGCTTTAATTGAGGTAGTGCTAGATTTTTCGGGACGCCCTCACTTAAGTTACAGCTTGGAAATTCCCAACCAGCGGATCGGCACTTACGATACCGAATTAGTGAAAGAGTTTTTTTCGGCGGTGGTGAACCACACTCAAATGACACTGCACATTCGACAGTTGCAGGGCGGAAATTCTCATCACATTGTAGAAGCGGCGTTCAAAGCATTTGCGCGAGCTCTGCGGATGGCGGTAGAAATCGATCCGCGCCGCGCCAGCCGGATTCCGAGTTCTAAAGGAGTTTTGTAGTTTGGGGTTTGCAGTAGCGCTTCTGGGCTACTGCAAAGCTGTAAATCAAAATATATCTGCTATATAGTTAAAAACACCTTGACTTCCCTCACCGTACTTTCCGATAAATTCAGCGATTAGTCGATCGCTACACCTTTCTATAGCTTCAGCAATAGAACTTTGTGCTAAAACTTGACTGGCGGATAGACGCAAAACTTCAAACAAATTGACAGTGAAATCAGTATCTTCACTGACAAAATCCCACAGTTCTCGACCTATTAAAGTTATCATTTCCGAATTAGGCAAAATTTGCTTCAGCAAACCAAGTGTTACAGTTTTATTAGTTCTTTTGCCGTAAGCTATACCAATATAAGCGCGATCGCCCTCGTTAATTTTTTCCTCAATTTTCGCAGCCCAATATACTATCTGGTCTTTATCCATATCATTCGGGCCACTTTTTACCTGTATCCAGCATTTCTCGCCATCACTGGTAGTTTTAATTGCGTCCCATCCTGACTCTTCCGGTGGACTTTCTGCACTTTCAGAGCAAGATATCAATAGTTTTTGAATAAAAAATCCCATTGATGTGACAATAAACCTAGTAGCCGTCATATAAACATTAAGCCTGACAACTTCTTCTGGAGTGTCCAGATTTAACGCCCTGATTAAAAATGGGTTGGGATGAATTTTCCCTAAAGTCAGATTTTCCACCATAACTAGCTGTCGCCCAGTAAAATCTCGACAAATGCTGGCTAAAAAATTTTCAGCGATCGTAAGTTGCAGCGAAAGCTTGCCTGAAGATATAAAGGCTAAAATGCCTTCAATCTCATCGGGAGTAAATCTCAGCGCTCTTTTGCCAGATATGCTGCTAATGCCGTTTATGAGCGTTTCTGCTTGTAAGTTAATAAATTCTTCTAACTCCGCAAAGTGACTGGCGAAAGATCGAGACTTTCTGGCTGACAATCCTACTTCTTTTTCTAAAACAAATGCTAATAATTCATGAAGTTGCTCTGACACTTTTATTTCTCCTAAACTCGGCTTTAAATATTACTTAAACTCAAAGAGAAACCTGAGAAGAAATTCGTGCTTTACTAAAATCCAAAAGCAAGAGCATCAAGCATATGCTTACCCTTCTCCCGCCCCACTTCTTGATATATATCCAAAAGTTCTTCGTAGGCAGTCTCTCCCCCTATAATATTCCAAAACTCATGTCCCATAATGACAGCTTGTTCAAAAGGGGTGTACTTCCTTGCCACTGACCATTTATAATCTGAACGATTTGGCCCGTAAGGATTGTAAGCCATAGCATAATAAGATTGAGCATCTGGCCGAGACAGTCCGCACAGTAAATGATACCTCAGCAGGCGTTGAATTACCTCCAAGCATTGTCCTTTGTTGGGTTTCGATCCTTTAATTTCAAAGAAAAATTTCCTCCCGTCACGGGATAGCACGTACAAATCTGCTTTGACCGATCGCCTAACTAAATGGTTAGTTTTTTGAGCCTCAAGAACAGCTTCTATCATTTTTTCAAAACCAGGTTTAGTTGCATTCTTGTCTGCTGACTGCTCGAATAGCGCTATCTGACGCTCAATTTCATTGACAGCCTCTATGCTAACTTCTCCAGAAATTTCATAGCTTCTGCTTGCTTCTTGGTGATGTTCCAAAGCAATGAGTTTTGCACATTCTTCATATGTTGTCCCCAAGCTGCTGCTGAAACCTCTTTCAAACTCGTTAATCCGTAGCAATTCTGAGGGCATAATAGCAGCCTGAAACGGTTTCAGTTGACCTTTAGAGGATTTGCATGATAAATATGCTGCTGGAATATCAAGTTTCGGTATTAGCCGTCCTCTGTATTCATTGACAAGGTTTTCGATGAAGACTTCTAAGTAAGCTTTGATTATGACGCGGGTAGTTGAGCTAATAGCTGACATTTTTTACTGCAAATATTCAGTTTACTGGACTTGTGACAAAACTGTGAGACAAAATCAAGCTTACTCCCTTATTTCTTAGTCAGCTTGGAGTGGACTTCGTTGCTGTAGGGGCAATCCCCCCGTGGTTGCCCAGTTTCAACCGCCGAACAATCTATCCAAACTTCGTCAAGAACCGGAAAGCATCGAGTACGTGACTCGCGCAAACGTAAGGCGAAGTATTGTAAAAAGCTTGCCAAGCCGCCGCTTTATCTTCGTCGTATTTATCGGCTCTTTCCGGGTATTTTCCTTGCCAATTCAGGCGCACTGCGTGACCGACTAATACATCTAAAACGATGTATTCTTCTACTTGTAAATCTGGGTTACGCTGGGCGATCGCCGCCAACTCCATCAGCGCCTCAATATTGACTTGTCGGTATTCCGGCGCCACAATCTTATTCAGCAAATGCTCGATTTGTAGCGCGAAATTCTTTTCGCCCGGCGTCATTTCCGATAAAATGATATGGCTATCTAAGCGATTGCGCCGCTCTAATTTGTCGCCAATTATCAAGCCTTTGCAGTGCCGCAGGAGTCCCCAAACACTCGGATAAAAATCCTTGGGCACGCGATTGACAGTACCTTCCATCTGCCGCTTCCGCCGCCATCCTCCCCCAGGCATTTGCGGTTCTTCGGAAACAGGCGCTACTACCCATTCAATATCTTTTTCCGCCTGTTTGACGCGCAGGGATTCTTGCTGTTTAAGGATTTGATTCATTTCCTCGTATTCTGTCAACACTTGGCGCAGGCGATTTTTGATTTCAAAGGGACTTAGCTGCATTAAATGTTCGTAAGCTTCATTTTGCGTAACTCCCAATTCGCGCGCCAACTCGCTTGTTAACAGCAGAATAAAGTAGCTAACTCTCAGTGTCAGCAAACCTTTAAATAAATGCGGTTCGGCTTTAATTAACAGGCCGAGGTAGATGAGAACTTCTTGAGTTAGAACTCGATCGCGAATATCTTCTCCGCAGAATTGGCGAATTTTGTCCATCACTTCGGTGTAGGAACCGGGGCGCGAAATCACCGAATCTTCGCTGTAGGCTTTACCCACAGCAATCTGCTTTTGTCGCACCAAAATGTCTGTCACCGCATCAGACAAGCTGATATCAACTTTGTCCAGCAAACCTGCGGCATGGCGGATGACTGCCCATTGGATTTTTGATTGCGAACTTTCTCCAGCTTTTGTATAAACTTCGTTGAGCAAATCCACAACTTGTACAGTGGGTTCCGCACCTCCAAATCCTGTATCAAAATTTAATCCTTTGAGTCTAACTAAGGTGTGCAACAACTCAATTTGTTCGTACAAATTTTCTGAATCTCGCAGGCTAGTTAGCAAGAAGTGAGTATTAGTTTCGCACTCTAATTTAAATTCTTGCGTGTGACCCAAAGGCCAAGTTTTTTCAGGATTGTAAGTTAGATATCGGCGCGTTTCAACTGCACCTGTCACCGGAGATTCGGTAAATTCAAAATCGTGCATGAAATCAATTTTTTCGGTGCCAGCAGTCAGCATTAACTGCTTAAGATTTCCGAGTTTAACGGGCGTGTTGTTACAGTGTCCATCCCGGAATTCCTTCATTAATTCTAACAACGCTTCCCGACCGGTTTCCAGCATCGTGTGAGTCAGCATCAGCGTTACCGTAGGGCGTCCCAACTGATACCAGTGCCGGTGAATGTGAGCTATTTCGCTCTTGATTTGAGCTACTAAAAAATGGTAATCTAAAGTTAAGTAAAACTCTTGTCTGTTCAAAAATGAAGGGAGAAATACGATCGCCTCTTCGCGAATTTTAAACACCCGAGAAGTTGTTAAACTCCGCAAACGGCGCACGGGGCGGCCCGTTAAGCCTAATTGGTCGTTGCGGCCAATTTGCGTGTAAATAGCTGATAATTCTTTAGTCTGGCGGACTTGAATTGGTTCTACCTGTTTTGGGGTTTGTGCGGCAATGCCGTTAGCGGCTAATTCTGCTTGCAAATCTTCGTCTTCAGCTAACAGTGCAATTTGCACTAAAGGTTCTCTGTGTTGGCCCACTGACAGGTGCCTTCCCAGCGGGTCGATGTCGCCAACTGCGATTAATCCTTCGTTCAGCAATTGACCGAGAAAATACAGACTTTGCGCCCAAACCAGGGGAATATTTTCATTAGGTAAGCGCTGCTGGCTGCGGGGATTTAGCTTTTCTGCTTCTATATTTTCGGCGGGGACGTAGTACAATTCTGGTAGCAGCGGCAAACCAGAGCGATCAACTGCTAGAGATTCCAAACGCTGCTGGTACTCCTGCACTTGGGCTTGATTTCCCTGAAATATGCCGTCCAACAATAAATAAGTGAAAAATAGCGGCCACTCGCATTCAATGTGCTCGAACTGCCTTAATTCTGTGGGTTCGTAGTGCAGGCGATCGGCATCTTCCAAAACTGTTTGGTGTCCGTCCCGCAGAAACCGCTTGCAGCCGTATTTTCCTTGCAATTTGTCAATAATCTTATTTCTAGTCCGTTCTATTAATTCTCGATCTTCCACAGCAAAAGCCGGAAAACTAATCACACTCAATAAAGCGGCATCTACTTCTTTTGAACTAGATTCGCGAGGCAAAAGCGATTCCAAAGTAATGCGACTTCTGGCAATTTCGTCTGGCAAAACGTGAATAACTGACGCTTGAGAACCTTGAATACCGAACAAATCCAAGCCATTTATTGCTTCCAGCGCTGCTTTTGCCATGCCAACTGAACTGGCGTTCAATTCTGCATTGCCGCGATTGATTTTATGACCTCTTTCCCAAATTCCGTAATCCGGCGTGCGGTAGGCTCTACCGATGTAGTAAACTAAATTTTGCACGAAATTGACTTCATCTATTGTAAAAATTACGTGCAGCCCGGAAGCCGTCATTTGAGCAAGAATTAATAAGAATATAGATGTAGCGTCTAACTGTAAATGTCCCCACTTGTCATCACCTACAACAATACTTCCAGTTTGAGTATTGTATTTAGCGTGCAGGGCATCTAGGGGCGACTGAGTATTTTTAAAATGTTCTACTTTGCTCGATTGCTGCATCATCGCAAACAGCAAGCCGCGCATCAGTTTGACTGTGCTGTGTTCTAGTTCAAATGTTCTGCCCTGATCTCCATCAATTTTGCGGTAAGCTAAACCCAAACCCCAAACCGCGAGAATGCTGTACACGTTGTCGCGCACCCAGGCATCGGTGTAGTCGCCGTGGGCGTTAACGGCGGTACTCGCCGGCAGCAAACCAGTAATTGGATTTTGGCGCTTGAGGATGATGTTTTTGATTTGCTGGTAGTAATAATCCAACCTGGTTTGCCGCTGGGTTTTTGCGATCGCCATTTCGTTTTCCTTGTTTTTCCTGATGCGAGTAGATTTGCGGTGAATAGACTTTTAAATATATCAGAGATTAGATCATTTCTCAAGTTATCCAAACACAAGAAGGTAATTGCCATGTCTACCCAAAACCACAATAATAACAGCGTTCCTTTCGTGAAAGTTGTCTACTCTACAGTGAAAATTAATGGTAAAATTGAGCTAGTACCGATGGAATGGTACGCAGACGGATCAGTCAAAAAAATCGAACGCTAATGCTCGATCGCACTTGGCTGGCCAACTCTAATGAACTTGGGCAACCCGTCGCTTACAAAAAAACCGGTTTCTGGGCCACCGAACGATGACTTAACAGACTTTTGGTGGCACAAACCGGGTTTTTTGCGTCCAAAAGTGGTCTAGCATCGATCGCCAATCTCAGCTAATTTAAATAACTAGGTGTGTAGGAATCTCAAAGAAAAAAATATGGATGGATCGCGCCCGCAATTTTCAGTGCTGGGATTACCAGTTCACATATTAGAGGATTATGCAGGTTGGCTGATGCAGCGCCTGCATCAAGGGTTAGGAAGTCACGTCGTGACGCTGAATGCTGAAATGGCGATGCAAGCCGAGCAAAATCAGGCTTTAGCAGATGTAATCCGCAAAGCGGAACTGGTGATTCCCGACGGTTCGGGAGTGGTGCTGTACTTGCGGCTGCGTGGCAAACCGGCACAGCGCTATCCGGGGATTGAATTAGCAGAATCGCTGCTACAACAAGCCGGAAAATTGCCTGATTCGGAACCACTATTTTTCTTTGGAGGTTCCCCAGGAGTGGCGGCTGCGGCGGCAGAAAATTGGCAACAAAAGGTTAACGGCTTGTCGATTGCTTCTCAACACGGTTATCTTTCTGCAGATGAAGAGAAAGACTTCCGTGAAAGCCTCAAACAAATGCAGCCCAAACTGATTTTTGTCGGCTTGGGAGTGCCTCGCCAAGAATTTTGGATTGCCGAACACCGACACCTTTGTCCTCAGTCAATTTGGGTGGGAGTTGGCGGCAGTTTTGATATTTGGGCGGGAACAAAAGACCGCGCGCCGGCTTGGTTTTGCGACAATCATTTAGAATGGCTGTACCGACTTTATCAAGAACCTTGGCGGTGGCGCAGGATGTTGGCTTTGCCACAGTTTGCATTGAAAGCTTTGGGGGATTTTCGAGCTTAAAAGTTCCCAATAGAATCGGGTTTACGGGTGTTATGGCTGATATTGCCGATCGCGCGTGAACCCGCGGCTACAATAATTGTGGTTAATTTCTCTGACATGGTACAGTATATTCCCGTAGAGCTGGTAAACTTAATCTAGTAAGTAGATCGGCATGAAAAAACAATAATATCTTGTATGGGCGATCGCGAGCCAATATCTATCAAAGGCCGCAGCAAAGCCTTGTCCTCTTCACTAGATATTCTTGGGGCCCAAAGGGAGTAATAGTGCATCACCTTTAGTCAAAGTCCCATTTATGAGTAGTTCCCCAAGAAAGAAAAAAACCATCTTGTTTTTGGCAGCTAACCCCAAAAACTCCACGCCCCTGCGCTTAGGTAAAGAAGTTCAAGAAATTGCCGATGGGTTGCAACGTTCTAAAAAGCGTGACAAATTTCAACTGGAGCAACAGTGGGCGGTGACGCCACGAGAAATGCAGCGAGCAGTCTTAGATTTTAATCCAGAAATTGTCCATTTTTCCGGACATGGTGCAGGAGAAGGCGGGTTAGCCCTTGAAGATGACACAGGACAAATTAAGCTGGTGAATGCAAAAGCATTAGCCGGCCTCTTTAAACTGTTTCAGGATCAAGTAGAGTGTGTGGTACTAAACGCTTGTTATTCAGAAGTGCAAGCCAAAGCCATCGCTGACTATATTCCTTATGTGATTGGCATGAACCAAGCCGTCGGTGATAATGCTGCCAGAGAATTCGCGGTAGGATTTTACGACGCATTGGGTGCCGGTAGAACTGTCGAATTCGCTTATGAATGGGGTTGTACCAGTATTAGTATGGCCGGCATTCCAGAAAAACTCACCCCGGTATTGAAGACAAAGCCTGATTCTCCTGTAGAGACAACAGTTGAAGAGACAGAGGCTTTAGAGACAGCAGTAAGCGAGAATGTTGAAGATTTACCAGTTGCGATTGAAAAAACCCGAGCCATTGCCTCACCCGCCATTTCAATTTCCAACTTAGATAACCCAGAAGGTTCTGTTAGCTTAGATTGTCAGCTATATATCTATCGTCCTCCCATCGAATCCGACTGCTACCAAACCATTCTCAAACCAGGAGCTTTGATCCGAGTAAAAGCACCCCGTCAAATGGGAAAAACCTCTTTATTACAGCGCATTCTGCACCAGGCAACAGAACAAGGACATCAGACTGCGTATTTAAACTTTCAATCTGCTGATGCAAGTTTTCTTACCAATATTGAGGAGTTGTTGCAGTGGTTCTGTGGCGACATCACCAATGAATTAAACTTAGAACATCGAGTAGCAGACTACTGGAAACAAGGCATGGGGAGCAAGCAAAAATGCGGCAACTATTTTCAGCGCTATCTGTTAGCAACCATTACTTCCCCCTTAACTTTGGGATTGGATGAAGTCGATCAAGTTTTTCAGTATCCTGAGATTGCCCAAGAATTCTTTGGATTACTGCGGGCGTGGCATGAAAAAGGGAAAAACGAACCAGCTTGGAAAAAACTGCGTTTAGTAATCTCCCATTCCAAAGAAGTTTATATTCCCCTCAATATCAACCAATCGCCGTTTAATGTCGGTTTACCAATTGAGTTGCCGGAATTCAACCCTCAACAAATTAATGAATTGGTACAAAAACATCAAGTGAATTGCTCGGAAAGTGAAATAGAACAACTCATAGGAATGGTAGACGGGCATCCTTACCTGTTAAGAAAAGCCCTTTATGAAATTGCTCGCGGTTCTTTGAACCTAAAACAATTTTTACAAATGGCACCTACAGAAGAAGGAATTTATGGCGATCATTTACGTCGCCATTTATTTAATGTCACTGACGATCCTAATTTGGAAGCAGCAATGAAACAAGTAATTGCTAGTTCCCATCCGGTACGATTAGAAGCAAATCTAGCGTTTAAACTTCGCAGTCTGGGTTTGGTGAAACTGCGGGGTAATGATGTAATTCCTCTGTGCAATCTCTACCGCCTTTATTTTAAAGATAGATTGGAAGTTCATTAATGAATGAAAAACCTGATTTACATTACGAATATCAAGTAGGTGGTAGCCTACCTGTAGATGCACCAACCTATGTTAGGAGACAAGCTGACCAAGATTTTTATGACGGATTAAAAGCCGGAGAATTTTGTTACGTTCTCAACTCGCGACAGATGGGAAAATCCAGCTTACGGGTGCAAACAATGGCTAGATTGCAGCAAGAAGGATTTGCCTGTGCTGCAGTTGATATTACAGCAATTGGTACTTCAGATATTAGTCCTAAAGAGTGGTATTTTGGCATCATTGACTCGCTGGTGAATAGTTTTGAACTTTACAATTATTTTGATTCCTATGAGTGGTGGATGAGTCACGAGTTGCTGTCTCCGATGCAACGCTTTAGCAAGTTTCTCGGAGAGGTATTACTAAAATTTATTAAAAACTCAATTGTTATCTTTATTGATGAAATTGATAGTGTATTGGCTTTACCGTTTAATATTGATGATTTTTTTGCCCTCATCCGAGATTGTTTTAACCAACGGGCAGATAAACCCGGCTATAACCGCTTGACTTTTGCTTTAATAGGGGTCGCAGCGCCTTCTGATTTAATTAGTAATCACCTTCGCACTCCCTTTAATATTGGGCGGGCAATTGAATTAACAGGCTTTCAAAAAACAGAAGCCAAACCTTTGGCTGTTGGATTAGAAACTCAAGCAGAAAATTCTCAAGCCTTGTTAGAATCGGTATTGTATTGGACTGGCGGACAGCCATTTTTAACGCAAAAAGTTTGTAAATTACTTCTCAATCATGCCAATTCTTCCTTAATCCGAGATCCGGCTGAGTGGGTAGCAAGTTTAGTTCGAGAAAAGGTGATAGAAAATTGGGAAGGGCAGGATGAACCCGAACATTTAAAGACGATTCGAGATCGCATTCTCCGCAGCGAACAACGAGCCAGCAGGCTGTTGGGGCTATATCAGCAAATTTTGCAACACAACGAAATCGCGGCTGATGATACGGCTGAACAAATGGAATTACGCTTAACTGGCTTAGTTGTTAAGCAATCCGGCAAACTGAAAGTTTATAACCCAATTTATCAGTCAGTGTTTAATCGAGATTGGGTAGAAAAACAATTAGCCAATCTCCGCCCCTATAGCGAAAGTTTTAAAGTTTGGATTGAGTCTGACTGTCAAGATGAATCGCGGCTGTTGCGGGGTCAGGCATTGCAAGAGGCTCAAACTTGGGCAGCAGGCAAAAGTTTGAGTGATTTAGATTATCAGTTTTTAAATGCCGGCAGGGAACTCCAACAACGGGAAGTTGAACGAGATTTAGAAACACAGAAACAAGCCAATCAACTTTTGACCGAGGCAAATCGAACGCTTACTCAAGCACAGCAAAAGGCATTAAAGATTAGAACGGTGACTTCGGTTGTGGCTGGGGTAGCTTTGTTCGTGGCGTTTGCAGCATCTTTTTTTACCTGGAAGCAAGTCACTGAGGCTAACAAGCAGGTCACTGAAGCTAACAAGCAAGTGGAGCAAGCTAATATTTTAGCCAATGTTCTCCAGGAAACAGCTTTTTCCAGTCAATCCTTGAGTTTTGGGCAAACTTTTCAAGCTCTGTTGGAAGCCTTAAAAGCAGGACGAACCTTCAAACAAATCGAGGCTTCAGCCGAGACAACAAAAGATGTGAAAGGACAAGTGATACCTGCGCTGCAAAAAGCTGTTTTTGAAGTCAAAGAGCGCAATAGTTTGGAAGGCCATAGCAGTTGGGTCTGGAGTGTCGCCTTTAGCCCAGATGGCAAAACCTTGGCTTCAGCCAGCGATGACAAGACGATAAAACTGTGGA
>NZ_JAUBQH010000020.1:4072-8327 GCF_036701145.1 Microcoleus sp. Pol17C6 | reverse complement strand
GGTCTGGAGTGTCGCCTTTAGCCCAGATGGCAAAACCTTGGCTTCAGCCAGCGATGACAAGACGATAAAACTGTGGACTTGGGATTTAGAGCAACTAATGGCATTCGGCTGCAACTGGATCAGCGATTATCTCAGAACAAACCCGAAAGTGACAGAAGAGGATAAACAGATGTGCTCTGATTACCTCAACCAAAAGTCAATCAAAAAGGACTAGGCAAAAACAGCCCGCGAGCAAAATGCGCGCACTACATTTTTTTCACCTCAGCACAAATTCCACCTTTTCCGTCGTCCATTCATTACTCGCTTTAGTTACAACCGCCGCCTTTCGCCCCTGTAAATCTTGGTCTAACGCTGGCAATTCCCACAAGTGATAATTCGTTGCATCCACAGTTGCAAATACTTTTATTACATTTACCCCTTCCTCATAATTTTCTGGCAATGATAGTTTGAGGTCTTCTGTTCTCTCTTGTCCGGGTTCTACAACTTCATAATTCGCACCTTTGGGATAGAAGTGTTCTATACTATAATCCATATCAAAGTTCAAGGCAGTGATATTTAAAATTCGATTAGATTCATTGCGAATTCGTAACGTAACCTCTGTATCTTTTTCTAATAGAGGAACCTTACCATCAGCATTCAAAACTACAATTTGCCGTTTTACTGATTGAACCAATTCAACCTTAAGTTTGCCATTTAAGGGAGAAAAAGCATCTTCATTATCCAACTCCAAACGATTTTGATATATGGTAATATGGATTAAGCGATTAATTAGCTTTGTAGCTGATTCAGGTGCATCAATTTTGATCGGAAAAAGAACATTCTTGATAGGTTCTTTATTAGCATCTAAAATCAAATATTCTCCTTGAGAATTCACGGAAACAAAATAATTCACATTCTCATCTTTTTCGGTTTCTGGACAGAATTCGATCCAGCTATGATTTTTAACTTCCTCTTTTTTAGTTGCGAGCATACCAGGAAGTGATGACACATCTACACCAGGAATTTTCGGTAACGGGTCAGGCAAAAGCACCCGAACTTTGCGAATTTGTTCCAACGGTGGCCCTACATAGACAGCAGGGGAACCTATTTCAATTATTCCTTCTCTTAATTTAGGTTTGAGTTCTCTGGTTGTAAATTCGTTATGTAACCCCGTTACTTCTGCCCAACAGTCGGATGCTCCCAACTCTACAAGTTTAACCGTAGCAATTCGCTGTTCCCTGTCCTCAAAATTCCACGTCCCGAATCGAAAAATATCGAATTCCGCCCCTTGTTTAAGGCCGCTAGCTTCACCCATTTGCAATTGGACTCGGTTTTTGGTAATATCTACCTTCATCACTGGCACGGTGTGGGTACTGCGCGTAACCGGTACACTACGGAGAAGGGATGCGCCAGGAGTGAAGGAGACAGATTGACCGCCCAAAAAAGTGCGATTTGTCTCCCCAATCAACATCGGTGTTTGTCGATCAAAGTCATTGTGAACTAGATTAGATATTTGATTGAACAAATCTGCGACAGCCAGTTCTGTCCCCCGGTATTCTCGCAAAGCTTTTAATAAAAAATACGTCAAAGCGCCGTTGCGTTCCGTCCCTTCAAAAACCTTTTCATAAGCAAATTCCTGATCCCGACAAGCTGCTATTAAGGTATAACCTTTCGGTTCGGGTAACAAACCATTGACGACGGTAATATTGCGGCTATTTTCTGTTGAAGCTTGCCAGTTTTGTGCTAATTCCTGAAGCGGTGCAACCAAACTATCTGTAGGTCGAAGAGTCATATCAATAAAACCGCCACTGCGTATACTCCAGTCATCTGTTTCTATATCTCTGGTTGCGCCACCGGAATGACAGCTATCGAGTACGAGGGTTACAACTAACTCTTTTGCCACCATTTCTTCCAGGAGTTTGGCAAATTCCAAGTCGCGCAAATAGCGTGAGTTTGGTTGACCGATATCGCAGGGAACTAAGGCTTCATCTAAACCCATAGAACCCTTGACATCTTCAAAAATTGTTTTCGCCCGTCCGCCGTGACCGGAGTAGTGAATATATACTCGGTCTTGAGGTTTGGCTTTGGCGGTTAGTTCTTTGAATTTGGTGACGATATTTTCATAAGTAGGTAAGAGTTCAGGGGGTTCTTGGGGTTGGTTGGGATTGTCGGAAGCAGTCGCGGTGAGTTTAATAATTGGGTCGGGTGTGAGGTTAAAGGTGTCTTTTAAATAGGTTTCGACGTGGTTGATATCTTGAACGCATCCCCGTAAGTTTTTGTAGTAGTTACCTTCTGGTAAACGATGGGGGAAGTAGAAATTGATGCCGATGAGGAGGGCGTAGAAGTTGGGGGTTTGGTTTGTCATGGTTGTTGGGGGGTAAGGGTATGGGAAAAGTTTGATTTTTATATGGGAGTAAACAGGGGGTTTTTATGCAGTTTTCAATCTAAAATTATCAAAGCTTATTGCATAAATCTTGTTTGATTTCCAGGGCATCTGCGTCATAAGGATTAGGTATCAGGTAATTGTCTATGAAATTGCAGCCTTCCTTAAGTGAATAATTAAAATCTAACCGCCACAGTCTCAGGGTGTTGTCACCACTGCCAGTTGCCAGCAGCTTGCCATCGGGGCTGAAACTGACGCTCACAACCATGCTTGTATGCCCGCTGAGGGTTTTAATTTCCTTACCAGTGGAGATATCCCACAGTTTGACGGTGTTGTCACCACTGCCAGTTGCCAACCGCTTGCCATCGGGGCTGAAACTGACTTCCCAAACCCACCCTATATGGCCGCTGAGGGTTTGAATTACTTTGCCAGTGGAGGTATCCCACAGTTTGACAGTTTTGTCACGACTGGCACTAGCCAGTCGCTTGCCATCGGGACTGAAACTGACATCCGAAACCCAGTCTGTATGTCCGCTGAGGGTTTGAATTACTTTACCAGTGGTGGTATCCCACAGTTTGACGGTGGTGTCCCCATTGCCAGTGGCCAGGCGCTTGCCATCGGGGCTGAAACTGACCGCTCTAACGCTGCTTGTATGTCCGCTGAGGGTTTGAATTACTTTGTCAGTGGTGGTATCCCACAGTTTCACGGTGGTGTCGTCACTGCCAGTCGCCAGCAGCTTGCCATTGGGGCTGAAACTGACCGCTCTAACGCTGCTTGTATGAGTGAGGGTTTTAATTTCTTTCCCCGTGGAGGTATCCCACAGTTTGACGGTGTTGTCATAATTGCCAGTGGCCAGCAGCTTGCCATTGGGGCTGAAACTGACATCCGAAACCGAGTCTGTATGGCCACTGAGGGTGTTAATTTGCTTGCCGGTGGTGGTATCCCACAGTTTCACGGTGGTGTCGTCACTGCCAGTGGCCAGCCGCTTGCTATCGGGGCTGAAACTGACTGCCCCAACCCACGCTGTATGTCCGCTGAGGGTTTTAATTTCTTTGCCCGTCATGGTATCCCACAGTTTGACAGTTTCGTCACGACTGCCAGTAGCCAGCAGCTTGCCATTGGGGCTGAAACTGACTGCATTAACCGAGTCTGTATACCCGCTGAGGGTTTTAATTACTTTGCCAGTGGAGGTATCCCACAGTTTCACGGTTTTGTCCTCACTGCCAGTAGCCAGCAGCTTGCCATTGGAGCTCAAACTGACCGCATTAAACGAGTCTATATAACCGCTGAGGGTTTTAATTACTTTGCCAGTGGAGGTATCCCACAGTTTGACGGTTTTGTCACCACTGCCAGTAGCCACCAGCTTGCCATTGGGGCTCAAACTGGCTGCTGTAAGGAAGCTTGGCCCAGTGAGGGTTTTAATTACTTTGCCAGTGGAGGTATCCCACAGTTTGACGGTGTTATCAGCACTGGCAGTAGCCAGCAGCTTGCCATTGGGGCTGAAACTGACCGCCCAAACCCAGTTTGTATGAGTGAGGGTTTTAATTACTTTCCCCGTGGAGGTATCCCACAGTTTGACGGTGTGGTCATAATTGCCAGTGGCTAGCAGCTTGCCATTAGGGCTGAAACTGACTGCAAAAACTTCGCCTGTATGGTGGTCGCTGAGGGTTTTAATTACTTTGCCAGTGGAGGTATCCCACAGTTTGACGGTGTTATCAGCACTGCCAGTGGCCAGCAGCTTGCCATTGGGGCTGAAACTGACACCCGAAACCGAGTTTGTATGTCCTTTTAGGGTTTTAATTTCTTTGCCCGTCGTGGTATCCCACAGTTTGACGGTGTTATCAGCACTGCCAGTGGCCAGCAGCTTGCCATTGGGGCTGAAACTGACACCCG
>NZ_JAUBQH010000020.1:0-3972 GCF_036701145.1 Microcoleus sp. Pol17C6 | reverse complement strand
AAACCGATCTTGCGTGTCCGCCCAAAGTGTTTGGTGCTGCTGCCTGGGAAACTGTATTTAATAATGACAGTTCTACTTGGGTATGAGTATCAGCATCTACCCAAGGTGTACGCTGCATTTGCACAACCGCTTTTAAACTTGTTTTGACAGCTTTTGACGGATCTAAATTTAAAAGCGCATCGGAATATTGAGCCAGAGAATTAATTTGAGTAATAGCAACACGCCACCAACCAAGACTAGCTATCCCTGCTAAACCCAAAGCTACTGCCGAAAAGCTACTTAGCCCAATAATTGTCAGTCGCCTCCTGCGCTCCTGTTGCTGTTTTTCCCTATCTCGTTCTTTGGCGCTAACCTGAATAAAATGTCGCTCCTCCTCCGTCATTTCATCGGCACGTTGACGCAACCAATCTTCCGCCACAGTCAACGGCACACCGCGCAACATTGCCCCAGAGTCATTGTTGTTATTTTTCCACTCGCGTAACGCCACCTTCAGCCGTTCTTGCCAAGTCCGAAACTGACGGTTAGCATTTATCCACTCGCGAAGAGTTCCCCATTGCCGAATTAGGGTTTCATGCACCAATTCTACGGTATCTTCCTGTTCTCGCCGTCCCGTCACTACCAAACGCGCTTGATATCCAGCTAAATAACTGACCAAATTCCAGTTATCTTCCCCCACTTCCGCACGGCTAGCAACGCGCCTGGTATCCTCCGTTCCTTCCCCCGGACGCACTAATTGCACAAATATTCGCTGTGCCTGTTTTTTCTCGGTTTCACTCAGTTTTTGATAAACCTGTTCGGCATGATTGGCAATGGCTTTTTTCACCCCGCCAATTTCTTCATAAGCTTGGTGAGTTAACTCTCGGTTTATTTGCTTTTCCCACAAACGGGTTAGGGCAAATTCTAACAATGGCAGATTCCCAGGTTCTGACCCCACATCATCGAGAATGCGCTGGGTTAATTGTGCCTCTAATTGTACTTCCAACTTTTGGGCAGGTAATTCAATCGCTTGTTGTAATTCCTCCCGTTTCATGGAACTGAGTAACTGGGGTGTAAATTCCTGCAAGGCATCCCGCAACGGACGATAAGAAAGTACATAGCCATAAAAATCAGCCCGTAAAGTTAAAACCAATGTAAGATTTTCTTTGGCGATCGCCGTTAGCAACTCCCCTGCAAAACGTTCCTGTTCTTCCTGCACCTGACAAAGGGTGTACAGTTCCTCAAATTGGTCTGCAACTAACAATAACCGTTTACCTGGGTTGCGCTCTAAAATGCGAGATATTACTTGCAGCAAGGTAATTTTACCTTGCTGCATATCGCTTGCCAATCCCACCGCTGACCGCAGTTGTTGAGTTTCACCTGCTTCTGGTTCTAATTGCCGGACTAAGGCAAAAGCTAACTGCACAAAAGGTTCTTTGCCCGGACGGAAAGATTCAATTAACCAGTTTCCCTCTTTTCCCAATTGGGGAATTAATCCCGCATACACCACAGAAGATTTACCGCTGCCGCTTGGTCCAACCACAGCTACCAAAGGTTGTTTGTGCGTTACTTCTACTAAATTACTGACAAATTTTTCCTGCCCGAAAAAGAAGTCGGCATCTTCTTCCCCAAAGGCAGACAATCCTTGGTAAGGATTGGGCGGAATCACATCTTCAACAGCAATTACCCCCTGAGCAATCGGAGAATCAATTAAATTCTTTTTCTTGAAAACAGGAGTTTCATGCTCTCGGAAACTCATCATCTGCGAGCAACCTAAGTCGTAGGCTTCTTCTAACGTATATCCAGCAGCGATCGCATCATAAAACCCCACGGAAAAGGCAATGGATGCTTTATCCCCCACGGCTCGATTCATGCCAATGACATAATTAACGTATTGCCTAATTGCGTCGGCCTGTACTTCGGAATAACAAGCATTGAGAATTACGCACTCTACACCTTTTTTGGCAAACAATTTAAACATACTAGCTAGGGCATTTGTCTGCACCAGCGCCATTTTTCCGGTATCGTCTTCTAGGACAATTCCATCTGCTCCAGCACCATGTCCGCAAAAGTGGACTATGTTGGGTTGATAATCTAAAATAGCTCGGTAAAAATCACGGGAACGCACGGCCCATTTTTGTACTAATTTATACTGCTCCCGCTTATTTGCCCGTCGCAATCCTTCGTCAATTTCCCGAATTTCTGCATCCAATCGCAGGGGAGGGGTATTGGTGGGATTGGCTGCCAGAATTAAAATTGTTTTGACTGGGTTATTGTTAGTCATGAACTCGGGAATTGCTCGGGTTTTCTGGAGCTTTTACTTCTGTTTGCTTAAGGAGAGTTCTTTTACTTAAACTGATAAAGGTATTTGTATTTCTATACGATTCAGTCTTAGTATACCAAGCTGGCAATAAAATCTTTGCTGCGCGTTAAGTAACTTTACAGTTTGACAGAATGTACAGCTTTCATGACTGTGGGATTGATGTGCTTGATTCTGCGACAAATTTAACTGTGTTTGCTTTATTTCCGGTTCGATAGTAACTTTGTTGCGATTTAAAAGTTAAATACTTAACAGCAGTTTGATGGGTCGATCGCACTTTTTTAAAGAATGGTTAAGATTGCCGATGTGTAGCTAGGCATTCGTTAAGCTATATTGACGGGTTTTCACTCATCAGCTTCGCAGGTAAAGGATAATCAGCAATATTCTAGTTAACCATAGTCGGGAGACAAGCAATCATGGCAGAAATTGAAGTTATTGTAGAAAGTTTGTGGGAACTTGATGAGGATCAGCTAGCAGCACAAATTGGCGATCGCGCTCAAGCCATAGGGGATGATGCGGCTGGACTTGGAAGCAGAGGGATAGACCCAGCTTCCCTGGATTCTATTGATGTGAATGTTGCCGCTAGAGCATCGATCGATCTCAGGTTCCTAGAAGCTGGCCAGCGGTTGTTCGATCGCGTAAACCCCTTAGTTTACGAGCTGATGTGCCAACCCCTCGGAAACGATCCGCAGACTCAGAAAATCCTGGATGAAGCGATCGGTCAGAATTACACTAAAGCTGCTGGGATGTTAGCTCCTCTTCTCATCTCTGGACTGGGACTTGCTCCTGCTATTGCTACTCTCATCGCTACGTTGATTATCAAAAAGATTGCCAATTATAGCGCTACTGCAATTTGTGACAATTGGAAACAAAACCTGCCCAAACCCACAAGCTGAGCTATAAACGGAACTTCCACCGAAGGCGGAGGAAGTTCTGTTCCAGTTTTGGTGAACTCGATCGCGCTAACACCTCAAGCCATTTGTTCGCGGGTTTTGAGAGCGACAATTCCGTCGGGCTTCAAACCTTTTTTCTGCTGAAATTCCTTGACGGCTGTATCTGTTGCCGGCCCAAATTCACCATCAACCCCAACTTCAACGCCAGCCTTTTTCAAGCCTTCCTGAAGCTTGATTACATCTGAGCCTTCCATTCTGGGCATCGCCAAGCGCAAGGTTCTGGGCTTGTCATCCCACGGCGCTTTAGCAAACCCTTGAGCAGGCGATCGATTAAGTGCATCCTCGGTTTGGGGGCCAAAGCCGCCATCCTCGCTAATCTTTGCATCCGGGTTGTTCTGATTCCAAAGCTGCTGAAATGCGAGTATTGAGTTACTGCGAAGATCGATCGTCCCGTCGCCTATGTAGTCGAAGTGAGGCGGATCGCCCGGTAATGGATGCCAGCCATATTGCATCAAATAAGATTCCCAGCCTCTGGCATCTTCAATGTCGATCGCTAGCCCTGTTTGGTGATTGCTGGTGCCTGGTGGCGCTACAGGATTAGAGTTGTTGAAGCGATCGTTATACAATAACATTTGCTGGGCGATCGTGCGGTAAGCAGAGTTCACCTGCATCGTTTGACCTCGATCTTGAATAGCTCTCTGAAGTGCAGGGTAAGAGCATCTCAATCAGGCTTGACATAAGGACTCAGAGGAATCTAATGTAGAGTCAATGAAACAAGAACGG
>NZ_JAUBQH010000117.1:0-6073 GCF_036701145.1 Microcoleus sp. Pol17C6 | reverse complement strand
AGAGACATAAGATAGGCTGCACACTGAAGTTATCTTTCTGTTATTATAGGATCATTCATTCTGTGGGACTCTCTAACTGATTAGATATGGATTTGGAATTTGTTACAGTTCCATGCTTTTTTTTACTGGTGTTAAAACCTATCCCCCCTAAAATCACAAAACCCGCGCCGGCGGGTTTTTTATTGAGAGTTAAAGTTATTTGCACCTCTATGGTATGATATCCGGTGGTGCGATCGCCAATTCCCCATTCTCACAATACTAATAAATTTCTTATGAAATACAGGTACGAAACGCTCGCAGTAGCACAGCGAATTTTAATTGAATTGGGGAGGCGGCGACGCAGCTTAGTATTGTGGAGTATTTTTCCAGTTTCTATCTTGTTTATTAACGGTTTAATTTTAAAAGAACGCGCTAACCTCAGCACAGCAAAGGCCTTTGAAGTTGCTGCACCTGCAAGCTTAGTAGGAGCGGCTTTATTTTTTAGCTGTCTCGGTGGTAGCGTAGCAACAGTCGTAGCAGAGCGAGAACAGCATACCCTCAAACGCTTATTTATTTCCCCGCTGAGCGGCACTTCCTACTTTTTAGGAATTTTCCTGGCTCACAGTTGCATCGGCATCGGTCAGGTAATTTTAGTATACACGATCGCCTCTTTTTTAGGAGCACAATTTCAAGGCTCTATCCTGTTAGGAGCTGCGATTATTCTGCTCAGTATTGTATCTTATGTAGGTGTAGGCTTTATTCTCGGCACCCAGTTTGCGAGGCGCACTGAAGATGTCAACTCCCTAGTAGCAGCTTTCGGCGTCCCCTTGTTGATTTTAGGAGGCGCATTTTTGCCGACTTCGCTGTTTCCCAAAAGTCTGCTGGAACTCGCCCAGTACAATCCAATTTATCACATGAACGAAGCGCTGATGGGCGTGTGGGCTGACGGCAAAGATTTGGCTGATATTTCCGAACACTTCTGGTATTTATTCATATTTTCTATTGCCATGATTGCAGGTGGATGGCTTTCTTACCGCAGGATGCTGAGAGTAGAAAGAAGACTTTAAAACTATCTCATTATGTCCTAATTATTCATCTCTCTCTTCTCTGACTCTGCGCCCTCTGCGCTCTCTGCGGTTTAATCGTTCAGAAACAAGCGTAAATATATCAAATAATACGGAGAATTAAAGCAGTGCTGCAAATAGAAAAGCTAAATAAGTCCTATGGCGAGCGTTCAGTGCTTAAAGATTTAACACTGCACATTCAATCGGGAGAAATTTACGGTTTGCTGGGGCCAAACGGGGCGGGCAAAACTACAGCTATCAATATTTTATGTAATTTGCTAAATGCCGACAGCGGCAAAGTTTCTATTAATGGCGAACCTGTTTCTGACTCTACAAAATCCTTAATCGGTGTAGCGCCTCAAGAAAATTTGCTTTACAAAAGCCTTAGCTGCGAAGAAAACCTCAATTTTTTTGCTCAAATTTATGGTTTAGAGCGCAAACAGCGGCGCTATCAAGTAAGACACTGTTTGAAAGCAGTAAATTTGACAGATAGAGCTACAAGCCCAGTAGAAACTTTGAGCGGAGGAATGCAGCGCCGTTTGAATATTGCGGTGGCTTTGGTACACCAGCCTAAATTAGTAATTTTAGATGAACCGACAACCGGTTTAGATATTGAGGCTCGCTATGAAATTTGGGAGTTAATTCAGCGATTGCAATCGGAAGGAATTACAATTTTGCTGACAACTCACTTGTTGGATGAAGCTGAGCGGCTGTGTCACAGAATTGGGATTTTAAAGAAGGGCAGTATTGTGGCGGAGGGCAGTTTGGAGGAGTTGCAAAAACTGATTCCGGCTCAAGAAATTATCGTGGTAAAAACCGACGAAGAAGCTGAAGTAATTGCCCGCGCTAAACAATACAGTTTCATCCCCCGCCGCTACGGTAGCGATTTGGCTTTTTGGCTGCCGGAACGTTTAGAATTAAAAGAAATTATTTTGCTGTTCGACGGGATTTCTATTGATTCAATCGCTCGATATCCGGTGCGATTAGAACATATTTATGTAGAAGTGACTAAACAAACTGTATCCGAATCTGCATCCATCTGCGTATATCCCCCACCATATGCGGTCAAAGTTCCAAACTAATTCTGTAATCATGGCAAAGAGCCAACTTTTTCGGCTTATAAAGGCAGAGGCCGGAAGCAATTATAGAGATAGAAAAAGTCAACCCACGATGTCTAGATTGTAAATATCTCGTAAACCTGGATGTTGTGTTGCGAACTGTTAAATCAATACTCCGGACAGTTTTTATATGAGCCAAGGGCTTATTCTGTAGGACTTCGCAGCCCCTGTGGATAATTAAATCAATGTCAGCTCTACCCGGAGTTGCATTTAATTGGACTTTATTTATGATCCTTGTGCTGTAAAGCTTGTAGTCTGGTTGCAAAAACTGTCCGCAGTATTGTTAAATAAAAAGATGCTATAAAAGATATGTCTTTAGTATGGTATGTTTAAGTGGCATTGAAGTTATGTAAACCCCTTCCCACGCGAGGTCAGTGAAAGCCCGATTCATATCACAG
The DNA here is from genome assembly GCF_036701145.1 of Microcoleus sp. Pol17C6. Taxonomy (NCBI): domain Bacteria; kingdom Bacillati; phylum Cyanobacteriota; class Cyanophyceae; order Oscillatoriales; family Microcoleaceae; genus Microcoleus; species Microcoleus sp. Pol17C6. The sequence continues at coordinate 3,514 of NZ_JAUBQH010000117.1, read as the reverse complement.
GACTACTCCGATCGAGCTCTACTTTACTGGCAGCATTACTCCGGCAAAATCCGCGATTTCACGCCGCCATGACCTCTCCCGTCGGGGGTTGAGTTGATCGAATGTTGGAAGCCATGAGCGAAGATAATGAGTTTTCCGTGTTCATTTCCTCTGAACAAAAACGGGTACGGATTATGAGCATCTTTTCAGCTTATTACCACCCGCAAGCTTATAAGGAAGTGATATTCGACACCAATCCCCTGTGAGGCAGCAAATCGTCATTAATTCTGCAACTATTTCCCGAAGCCAAAGTGATCTGCTGTCTCAGACACCTCGCTTGGATTATGGACAGCATTGAGCTACTGATTCGGTGCAACGCCTTTGATGTTTCCAGGCTATTTAATGCTCCAGCGGAAGGGACCAACAATTTTACCGCCCGATTGATTTGATCAATAGGACTAATAAATTATTAAGTCCTCATATCGAGGACTTAAGCGCAGCGTCGGTTTTAACCCTGCCGGACTTGGATGTAAACGATCAATATAAAAAAGGATTTCAGCAACTATGAACTTACCAACTATGAACAAGCAAATTATTTTCGTTGACTCTTCTGTACAAGATTATCAAAGCCTAATTCAAAACCTCGATGCCACTCAGATTGTTGTTTTAGATCGCAATTTGAGTGGCATCGAACAAATTACTCAGGCCTTAGCTAACAAAAAAAATATTGCGGCAATTCATATAGTTTCTCACGGTAGTGACGGCACCATATTTTTTGGTAACTCACCCCTCAACCAAACAACCCTAAAAACTCACGCAGATACCATAAAACAATGGAGCGAATCTCTTAAAGTAAATAATAATTCAGATATACTTTTATACGGGTGTAATATTGCTCAAACAGAGCGAGGAAAAGCCTTCGTTAAACGCCTCAGTCAATTAACTAAAGCCAACATTGCAGCATCCACTACTCCAACAGGTAATGACAAATTAGGAGGAGACTGGAACTTAGAATTTATCGTCGGCAAAATTCAAGCAACTTTAGCATTTTCTCCCGCAGTCACAGCCGCTTATAGTGGTGTTTTAGGTGATGGTCCTGGAGGGGTAGGCGATACCACTGGCACTTCTAATTTGAAATTATGGCTCAAAGCAAATGCCATCACCACTGCGGCTAATGGTGCCCCTATTGGCATATGGGCAGACAACTCTGGCAATAGCATCAATGCCACGCAAAACAATGCTGCCAACCAACCAACCTATATAACTAACGTACTTAATGGTCAGCCTGTCGTTCGCTTTGACGGAAGCAATGACCAACTTGCATTTAACCGTATAATACAAAATGACTTTTCGATCATTGCAGTTTTTAGGACTACACAATCGGCAGGTAGTGGCACTCCATGGTATCTAGGAGCTGGGCTAGTAGACGCAGAGGTTCCGGGTGTAACAGATGATTTGGGTCTAAGCTTAATAGCAGGTCAACTTGCCACAGGAATAGGCAATCCTGATAGGACGCTTAACTCCAGTTCAGGATTTAACGATGGTAACGGACATATCGCTAACTTTCAAAGAGTTGTTACCAGTGGAGCATTTAGCCAATTCGTAGACGGTACATCCACAGGAAATACTATAGGGGGCACAAACTCACTCACCGCTCCATCAAGGATTGTTTTGGGATCACTCCAAACAAATATCAACTATTTTCAAGGAGATATTGCTGAAGTCGGGATCTACAGTAAATCCTTGAACGGCGCGGAGCGTACTCTAATTGATAACTATCTGGCTGCCAAATATAACATCGCCATCAGTAATGATAAATATATAGGTGATACAGCAGCCAACGGCAACTACGACTCGAATGTAGCAGGAATTGGCCAAGAAGTCAGCGGCAGCAACACTTCTGGCAACACCAAAGGCGGTTTAATCATTGATAATGGCACATTCCTAAAAGACAACGGCGACTACCTCATTGCAGGGCAAATAGAAACAGCCAATGCTACCAATGTGACAACAGACCTTCCCAGCGCTACAGCAAGTAACCGTTTGTCTCGCGTGTGGTATCTCGATAAAACAGACATCAATAATAATGGTGGAACAGCCAACCTCACCTTCGATTTTTCTGACTCAGGATTAAGTGGTACTCCTACGGGGAAATATCATTTATTGTATCGCTCTGCAACAACAGGAAATTTCGCTTACGTTAACAATGCCACTTCCACTATTAGCACTACTTTTACTATTACTGGCGACCAAGTAACTTTCAATAATGTTAATCTGGGATTGCTCAATGATGGCTACTACACATTAGCATCAAAAGTTAACGATGTACCCCTCCTCGCCACCATTACTAACCCAGCCGCAATTAATGAAGATACAGGCCTACAAACCATCACTATCACAGGCATTAGCGATTTAGAAACCGCAACCAACGCTCTGACTCTCACAGCGACTTCTACTAACACTGCCTTAACTGGTACGCCAACTATTACTAATAATAATGATGGCACGGCCACCCTCCAATACACTCCCATAGCTAACGCCAATGGCACGGCTAACATCAGCGTCACCGTCACAGATGCCGATAGTGGCACTGTAACTAAATCGTTTGATGTCACTGTCAACCCCGTCAACGACCAACCCAGCTTCACCGCTACCAGCCCAGCCTCCGTCAACGAAGACAGCGGCGCGCAAACATTAACGACTTGGGCTACCTTCAACCCCGGCGCTGTCAACGAAGCCGGCCAAACAGCCACCTACACCGTCAGCAACATCAGCAACGGCGCTTTATTCTCCGCCGCGCCCACTATAAACAGCGCCACTGGCAACCTCACCTACACCCCCGCCGCCAACGCCTTCGGCACATCCACCTTCGATGTAAGAGTCCAAGACAGCGGCGGCACCCCCGGCGTCGATACCTCGACTACCCAAACCTTCACCATCACCGTTAACCCCGTCAATGACCAACCCAGCTTCACGGCCACCAGCCCAAGCGCAGTTAACGAAGACAGCGGAGCGCAAACATTAACGACTTGGGCTACCTTCAACCCCGGCGCAGCCAACGAAGCCACCCAAACTCCCACCTACACTGTAAGCAACATCAGCAACGGCGCTTTATTCTCCGCCGCGCCCACTATAAACAACGCCACTGGCAACCTCACCTACACCCCCGCCGCCAACGCCTTTGGCACCTCCACCTTTGACGTGCGAGTCCAAGACAGCGGCGGCACCCCCGGCGTCGATACCTCGACGGCCCAAACCTTCACCATCACCGTTAACGGTGTCAACGAACAACCCAGCTTCACAGCCACCAGCCCAGCCTCCGTCAACGAAGACAGCGGGGCGCAAACACTAACTGGTTGGGCTACCTTTAACCCCGGCGCGGCCGATGAAGACGGCCAAACTGCCACCTACACCGTCAGGAACATCGCCACCCCCAGCTTATTTGCGACATTACCTGCAGTCATTTGTGACAAGTTAAGAAAAAGTGCAAATTGTCAAGGGGGTAGACCAAAAAAGGTAAAATAGGATGAAACCT
>NZ_JAUBQH010000019.1:0-102837 GCF_036701145.1 Microcoleus sp. Pol17C6 | reverse complement strand
TGTCGGTGGGAGAGTCCGCCGTCGGCGAACTCTCCCACCTTTACCCCTTTTTTGATTATCATTATTGTTCCATAATATTTCTGCAGAAAGAGGTATTGACAAAATCTACTCCTTTCTAACTTGTTACCAATGAACACCCGCTTAGTCGCTACACTGTAGATACTCTGTATATACTTTCTCTTAGAAAGGGTAAATTCCTCAGAGTGATATCACTAACTAGAGGTTCAGGCTATGGTTGCGACGATCGCAAAATGGGGAAACAGTCTTGCTATTCGGATTCCACAGAATTTAGCTAAAGAGATTAACTTGGCTGAGGGTTCCGAAGTGAAGCTTGTCTTGATAGATGGCAAGCTGACGATCGAGCCGATAACTCGTCGGCGGTATTCGCTTGAAGAGTTGATCGAGGCAATGACGCCAGAGAATGTTCATACTGAGATTGATACTGGAGTTGCTATTGGGAACGAAGTTTGGTGACACAATCAAATCCCTACATTCCGAGTCGAGGCGATATCGTTTATTTAGACTTTGACCCAACTAAGGGACACGAGCAAAAAGGACTTAGACCTGCTTTTGTGCTGTCGCCTCGTTCCTACAATGAGAAAAGCTCCTTAGCTCTATTTATGCCGATTACAAAACAACAAAAAGGGTATCCTTTTGAAGTTATCCTACCCACAGGATTAAAAGTTCAGGGAGTAATTCTTGCAGATAAAATTAAGTGTTTAGACTGGAAAGCTCGCGGTATTCGATTGGTTGAGTCGGTATCTCAAGATGTAATTGAAGAGGTACAAGCTAAAATAGAGCCGTTGTTATTGTAAAAGCATGAAGTTCACGGGGCTGCATAAATCAGACATCGCACTTTTCCTGAAATTACCTATGTGCGGGGCGCTAGCGGCGAACTCGTACCCGTTTTGCGCGGCACTCGGTTGCGCGTGCAAACAGTAGTAGTTGCAGCTCAGAAATGGGGTTTTTCACCAAACCAAATTGCCACTGAGTATGATTTAAGTGAAGCTCAAATGAACGATGTTTTCGCTTTTTATGCAGTGCACTGTCAGGAAATAGATGCCTCTATTGCCGCTGAGCGAATTATCGAAGCTGCCAATGTGTAAACCGCTATTGCATCTGGATATCGATTATGACCATCAAAGAACAACTTCTCCAAACCGTTGAAACACTGCCTGATGACTTGCTAGCACAAACGCTGCAATTCGTCCAAACTCTTCAACATCCCATTCACAAAACTCCAGGAATTTGTGGCGGTGCAGCGCGAATTCGCGATACCCGCATTCCCGTCTGGACGATTATCGCCTACCAACAACAGGGCGCAACTGAAGCCGAACTTCTCTATAATTATCCAGGACTCACCCTTCAAGATTTGCAAGCGGTTGCGAATTATTACGAACACAACCGAGAAGAAATCGATCTGTGGCTTGCTGAAAATGAATAACTGCCGATGCTAAAGTTTTACTCAAATGAAAACTTCGCTATGGCGATCGCCCCAACCAACTTATCAATCTCCGCCTCAGTGGTCAAATAGTGAACACAAGCCCGCACACAATCAGGATTAAGAATAGTCCTTACCATAATTCCCTGTTTTTCCAACAAATCGACAAGCTTTTTGTGCGGCATCCCATTAGTTAATCTAAACGAAACCAAACCAGCTTCCGGTGCCGAAGTCCGCAAACATTCCACATCGGGAAGTTCCGACAAACGCTCCCAGAGATACTTACTCAAACGGCAAATTTCTGCATACCTTTCCTCGATCGTACCCCATTCATGTTGCAGGGCGATCGCACTCCGCAAACCCCCATACAAAGGATAAGCCGAAGTCGCAATTTCATAGCGCTGCGCTCCAGACTTCCACCCCATAACTTTAGCATTAGCATCCGTCACAATTCCCCGCCAACCGATAAACACCGGATGCAAATCTGCCAAAGCTTCCGCACTCACATAAAGCCCCCCCAAACCTTCCGGGCCGCACCACCATTTGTGACCAGTAAAAGCATAAAAGTCAACCCCCGATTCAATCAAATTTAAAGGCAAAACCCCCACTGATTGAGCCGCATCAACTAACACTTTGACTCCGGTTTGATGACATACTTTCACAATCTCAGCCAGAGGCAAAACTTGGCCAGTATTCCACAAAATGTGACTGATAACCAACAAGCGAGTATTTGGCCGCAAACTATCAGCAATCACCGCCACCGGATCGCCTTCATTCAAAGTTGCCGCCAACGGACAAACCGAAACCTCAATGTTGAAACGGCGCTGAAGTTCCATTACACTAGCTACAATGCCGGGGTGTTCGCAATCAGAAAGCAGCAAATGGTCGCCTGCTTTCCAGTCAATGCCCCACAGCGCAATATTGCAGCCGACGGTGACATCTTCAGTCAGGGCGATGGTTTCAGGAGGTACCGTCAACTCAGATGCGATCGCACGTCGCGTCAGCATCGCCTCCTGAACCACCCAAGCCCCCACCTCCCCCGAAAACGGCCCCCCAAGCTGCACCCGTTTGTAAGCCTCATAAATCGCCTCTAAAGCAGGCTCAGGCAGCGGCCCTTGTCCGCCGTAGTTAAAATAAGCTTTATTGGCCAAAGCTGGGAATTGTTGCCGGTGATTGTCCTTTGTCATTTTTTTTGGGGAATTATTGATAGCGTTAATATTGAATAACTAATGCTGTGAATTTTATACCTTTGGCCTGATACTCTATGCCTTGCGAATACTAAATGTTAATAACTGACAAACTGCTACTTTCCTATCAGCGATGCCATCTCCGAGCATTTTTAGACACTTGCGGAGACTGGAAACAACTAGATCCCCCCAGCGACTTTTTGCTGAAACTGATGCGCGACAGCGCGGCATACCAGCAGCAAGCTTTGGAACACGAGACTTACCAACAACCATATTATCCTAGAGGGGATTGGGAAGCTGGCGCGGCCGCTACATTGAGTTTAATGCAGCAAGGGGTCGATCGCATTTACCGAGGAGTTCTGATCCAGGGCGAATTCGGCAAAACCAACGCCGCAACAACTTCTCTGGTAGGAATTGACGGTCAATATTTCCCAGAATTTGGCGAAATCCCCGAAACCCCCGTTGATCTTTCATCCTCCAATCTTCCCTCTTCAAACATTACCCTGATCGGCCGCCCCCATTTATTAATCAAACAGCCGGGACAATCAAAATTTGGCGATTGGAGTTATATTACTGCGGATATTTGGCTTAGCAAGCGACCAAAACAAGAGTATCAAATTATCGCAGCTTTTCACGCCCAAGTTTTAGCTTCCGTACAGGAAACAATGCCCGATACTGCGTGGCTGATGCTGCGAAAAAAAGGGCTGTGCTCGGTGAATCTCGGTCAGCGAACTCCTCAGATGTTCGAGATTTTAGACAACTGCATTCAGATGATAGAAAATCGGGATAAACCAGAGGTGTTCATTTCCCGGCAAAAGTGTAATCTTTGCGGTTGGTATACTCTCTGTCACGCCGAAGCCGAATCTATTAAACATCTTTCGTTATTGCCGGGAGTTACTGCCAGCCGCTATGCTAGACTAAAAACTCTCGAAATTACTGATGTAGAAGCTCTCGCTAATGCTAGTTCCGAACTGCTTGCTGAGTATCCAGAGTTCCCCGACCGAGTTGCTTTTGATGTGGTGCAGCAAGCTCAATCGCACTTGCTAAATCAACCGCTGTTGCGGGAAGAAGGAAGTTCGGCAACGGATTTTGTAACGGATGTAACGGATAGAAGTTCGGCAACGGATTTTGTAACGGATGTAACGGATAGAAGTTCGGCAGCGAACACTGTAGGGGATTTAACAAATTTAACCGATGTAGGTGTGAGGAAAGAAAGAATAAGGGAAGAGGTAGAAGTTAATCAATTTATAATCATACCAGAAGTTGCCGAGAAGAGTTTAGCAACAGTTAATCTTGTTCTGGGAAACACTACAGAAAATAAACCTGCCACATCTTCTATACCTGCACCAATTCTCCGTAAGAAACCAATTCCCTATTCTCAATCGGTCTTTTTGCCGATCGCCCCAATCGAACTCTACTTTGACATTGAAGCGGAACCCGAGTTAAACTTAGATTACCTCCACGGAGTCTTAGTTGTTGACCGATGCAACAATACGGAAAAATTCCACGGCTTTTTAGCAGAATCAGCAGCAGAGGAAGGTGCAATCTGGGAGCAATTTTTAGAATTAATGTGGACTTATCCCATTGCTCCGATTTTCCATTTTTGCGACTACGAAGTCAAGACCTTTAAGCGACTGGCTAAACTTTACAATACTCCAGCTTATTTGTGGAAACCCGTGCTGAAACGGTTTGTAGATATTCACAAACAAGTGACGCAAAAAGCGATTATGCCGGTGGAAAGTTACGCACTCAAACCAATTGCCCGCTGGCTGGGTTTTGATTGGCGAGATGCTAAGGCTAATGGTGCTCAGTGCGTCTGCTGGTACGACGATTGGCTTAAAACTGGCGATCGATCGCTCTTGGAGGCGATCGTCCGCTACAATGAGGACGACTGTCGTGCTACTTATGTGGTTAAAGATTGGTTGACCAATTTTTTGCTAAATCATGAGCCGTGATTTTATGATTTAATGAACCGCTTTCGTCGCGGCGCGAAGGAAGAAAGGGAAGAGGAAGATAGGTAATAAGGTATTTATTGGTAAAATGCGAAAGCTAGCAAAAGCGACTATATTTATTGTCTGTTTTTTGATGGCAGCAACTGTTGCTATTTGGGTAAACCAGTCAGCCAAATCTTTCGCCGTTACGAAAATAGATTTTATCGGCAGAGCAATATTTCCTACAGGTTCTCCGTTTCAGGGGACGGAAATTGGCGGGCTTTCGGGCATTACTTATGATGCCGAAAAACAAGTTTATTATGCCATTTCAGATGACCGCAGCAGCAAGGCTCCGGCGCGCTTCTATACTCTCAACATTAACTTGGAATCTGGTAAACTCCAAAAAGAGCAAATTACTTTTACGGGAGTCACTACTTTATTAGATGAAAACGGCAAAGGTTTTCCTGAATTAAGTTTAGATTCAGAAGGGATAGCTTTTACTGGCAATAGCGTGTTTGTTTCTTCTGAGGGAGATGTCGATCGCCAAATAAATCCTTTTATCAAAGAGTTCTCCCTGGATGGTAAACTCCTGAAAACGCTGCCAATTCCTGACCTATTTTTGCCCGACGACAAAGGCACTAAAGGCATCCGCAACAATCTCGCTTTTGAAAGTTTAACTTTAACGCCCGATCGCAAATATCTATTCACCGCTACCGAAAACGCCTTGGTTCAAGATGGCGCCGTAGTTTCCCTGGAAACCGGGAACCCGTGCCGGATTTTGCGCTACGATGCGGTGAGCGGCAATCCAGAAGCATCGTTTCTCTATATCACCGAACCGCTACCCGCTGGTGCGAATCCTGTGGGAAAATTAACTAGCAACGGTTTAGTGGATTTGGTGGCGATCGACGATAACCGCTTGCTGAGTTTAGAGCGTGCTTTCTCCCTGGAAACCGGAGTTACTGTTAAACTATTTGAGATTTCTCTGGAAAAGGGCGATCGTATTGAAGCACTCGAAAGCCTCAAAAGCCGTCTCAGCGAGGTGTCTCCCGCTCAAAAACGCCTGCTGCTGGATTTGGAAACGCTGAAAATTCCCCTAGACAACATTGAGGGGTTGACATTTGGCCCGGTGTTAGGCGATGGTAGCAGAGGTCTGATTTTGGTGAGCGACAACAACTTCAGTCCCCTGCAAGAGACTCAAATTTTGGGCTTCCAAATAAAAGTTCAAAAAACCTCTTGACAAAAGGTGAAGTTATAGGCATAATAGAAATTGTGCCTGAAAAAACGGCAAAACGAGGGACAGTAGTTCAATTGGTTAGAGCACCGCCCTGTCACGGCGGAAGTTGCGGGTTCGAGCCCCGTCTGTCCCGTTCAAAATAGAAAATGTTCAGATTGCTGAAAAAAGCTATCGCAATTTCTTATTGATTATAAATTAATGGGTAGTTGAACATTTTACTACTCAATAAATGGGTAGAGATACGGAAGTCTCTGGATATCATCTCAAATCAGGTGACATCTGGAGACTTTCCGTATGTCATCGGCTTACAGAAACAGCCTTGGACGCATCAAAACCATAGCAACGGGGTTTTGGCCGTTGAGGCGGGCTGTAACGAATTATTCTCGCAAAAAAACCCGGTTTCTGGCCATCCGGGATTCCACTACTAAGAAAGAGTTGCGGAAACTTGATGTTATATTTTAGTTGTTGGTATATGGATTACCTAAATTTTAGCTAGATAACGGGTTGATTAGGAGAATGTTTACCAAAACCCATTTATAGCAATCATTTGCGTAAACGATATTAGAGGAGTAGGGAACATGGGTGACTCAGCCTTCGACGGGTTAGACGAAAAGAGCTTTTTTGACCGGGTACAAGCGAAATTTGTGGAAAAAGCACCTGATTTATCGCAATCTCTCAACATTGCGATTATCGGCAAGGTAAGTGCGGGCAAAAGTTCACTCATTAATGCTTTGTTGAAACTGAGCCGAAGAAAAGCTTTAGAAATTGCCAAGGTAGGAGCTGTTTCGGGCGTTACTAAAGATTTAACAATTTTAAAACTTGATGAAAAGGTTTATTTAATTGACTCACCAGGTCTTGACGATGTGCGTGCAGAGAATAGTGAAGTCACCAAGATTTTTTTGAGGCATATTGATGTTGGCATATTTGTAGTAACTGGTTCATCAGATGCTTCACAAAAGAAAACCCTAGATGACTTGAGGCAGCATTGTGATTCATTGTTTGTCGTTCTTAACAAAATTGATGAGTGGGATGATCTCGATCCAACGGTTGTAGACGATGTAGTCAATCAGTGGAAAAACGATTTAAAGGTAGACAAGATTTATCCAACTTGTACGAAGGGTTACGATCCTAAAAGCCGTAATCCCAAGATGGATATTAGAGGAGTTTTCCCACTACGCAGTGAGATCGAGGCATTTCTTGAAAAAAAAGGAAAAGACCTGCTGCTGGCAAGACACATGGCTGAAAAGCAGTCTTATGCAGTCAAAATAATTGCGGTAGCTTTGATAGCAGTGGCAGGTCAAGCATTGATTCCGGGCAGCGCAGTATTTATTACCGCAACCCAGGCAGTTGCCATAGGGTCTTTACATTACTTATACACTGGCAAACTTTTGTCTCCTCAAGCTGCGCTTGCTATTTTGCCAACATTTTTAGATGAAACAGTGACTTCCAGCCTCTTTTTGTTTGTTAAATCCTTTTTTCCACCTACAGGTATTTTTGATGTGGCGGCGGCTGGGGTTGCAGTTATTCTCACTCTTGCAGTATTGGCAACCGTTAATTATATTCTTTCTAGTGATGCTAAGCTTGAGCAGGAAGAGCTTCTACGTTCAAAATTTAGAAGCTACCATAAACAAGCTAAAGATGTGTTGAGGGATTTAGCATTGACGGACATACGCGATCTGCGCGATCTGTCTGAATGGAAAGTGCTTGTTAGCAAATTTTTGGGTGGTCTCTAGTTTCCGCCTAGTCCAGCGCGAAGGTGTGGCACTCACTCCACCCCCATCAACGACTCCTAATATTCCTTGCCCTTTCCTAGAACTCTCCTAACAAGTTCCGCAAACTCTTTGCCTATAATTAAATTTAAAGATCGACTCCCAGCAGCCCTCAAAGGTGCGAGGAAATAAAGGGCCTGGCTATCTGATATGTCAAAACCAGGACGATGGGCACGAGGATCGGAATAGCCACTAGCAGTCCCCATTTGCCAAACCTAAGTTTTTGACCGTCCGATTTTAACAGGAAAATCACAGCGGCAATTCCCATAAGTATCCAGAGACCGCCGAAGCCCATGAAGACTGTATAGCCTGCATCTTGCATTTTTTTTGCCTTTAATAGTCGTCCATCTTTAATGTTAGTTACAGTCTGTTTCTGCTGACATCTTCTGATAGACCGATCGCACTTACTAAATATGACTCATTTCGAGTTTGGCCGGCAGCGGCCCTGACTTTCGCACTCGATCCGCTGAGTTCGATCGCTCATAATAGTTGCTAAATCCGGCCTTCCCGTCAGCTTCAGCCGCCAGTCAGCCCAAATTCCGTACAGCCAATTGGCGATCGCCCCGATCGCTGGTAACTTAGTCACAGCATAAACCCAGCCCATACCTAAAATCTCGTAGGTGCGGCGAAAAACCTCCACATTTTTAACTGTCGTACCGTCGGGTAACACCGCGTGAATCCGCCCCATCGCCGTTTCGTAGTCGATTCCGCCGTGGGCCTCCGGGTTGTAGCCATCATCCGCGATATCCACAAACGACACTAAACCTCGCCCCGCGTCCTGTTTTTTCAAGAAATTAACCTCCCGCACGCACAGAGGACATTCACCGTCGTACAGCAACTCAATTTGCCAAGCAGGCGCAACAGAGTCGAGTGAGGGCGCAACAGATTCGGAAAACTCAGTTTTAGCAGCAGACATAGGGAAATATATTTTAACGTCGTCGATCGCACACAAACATTTTACAAGCATCAATAGTTATCAGGAGCGCCTTGGGTACTCCTAAAGCAGTTATTTGTGCTGTGAAAAATAGTCCCAAAGGTCAATCCAGTCTTGGCCACCCGCAAGCTATTATCATCAAGATGCCGTCTCTTGCCATGCCGGAGACTTTCGCCCGATCACCCGATAGTCGAATATCAAACAATTGGAGGCAAAGCACCTGCCAAGCACAACTGTTAATTCGGCAACAAAATATAATAAAATCTAAAGTCTTAAACATCAGCTATTCCCCCAACCAGCAAATCGCCCCCAATCTAAAAGCAAAAATCTACATGAATGTCAGAGTCCGTCTAGCCCCCAGTCCCACCGGAAACCTACACATCGGTACCGCCAGAACCGCCGTATTCAACTGGCTGTTTGCCCGCAACCAAGGCGGCAAATTCATCCTGCGGGTAGAAGACACAGACGTTGAACGTTCTAAAAGCGAATACACCGATAACATCCTCGAAGGACTCACCTGGCTGGGTATGGAGTGGGACGAAGGCCCGAGTTTTCAGTCGCAACGTTTGGAAATATACCGCCAATCAGTCCAAACCCTGCTAGATAAAGGACTCGCCTACCGCTGCTACACCACGTCGGAAGAACTCGACCAAATGCGGGAAGCACAAAAAGCCAACAAACAGGCCCCCCGCTACGACAACCGCCACCGCAACCTGACTCCAGAACAGCGAGAAGCTTTTGAAGCCGAAGGGCGGCAAGCCGTAATTCGGTTTATCATCGAGGACGATCGCACGATCGCTTGGAACGACATGGTGCGCGACACCGTAACCTGGAAAGGTAGCGACCTCGGCGGCGATATGGTGATTGCCCGTGCATCCAGCGGCGGCGTCATCGGCCAACCCCTCTACAACCTCGCAGTAGTTGTCGATGACATCGACATGGGCATCACCCACGTCATCCGCGGCGAAGATCACATCGGTAATACTCCGAAACAAATATTGCTTTACGAAGCTTTGGGCGCGACAATCCCAGAATTTGCCCACACGCCGCTGATTTTAAACTCCCAAGGGCAAAAGCTTTCTAAACGCGACGGCGTAACCTCGATTTCTGACTTCAAAGATATGGGCTACGTCCCCGAAGCTTTAGTTAATTACATGACTTTGCTCGGTTGGACTCCGCCGGATTCAACGCAGGAAATATTTACACTGTCGGAAGCAGCAGAATTATTTACATTCTATCGAGTCAACAAAGCTGGTGCAAAATTTGATTGGGATAAACTCAATTGGCTTAACAGTCAATACCTGCACAAAATGCCAGTGCCGCAATTGACAGATTTGCTGATACCTTATTGGTGGCAGAAAGGCGGTTATGAGTTTGACTTGGAGGCAGACCGCCCCTGGCTCGAACAAATAGCTGCTTTAATCGGCCCGAGTCTCGTTCGCTTAACCGATGCTGTGGATATGTGTAAGGTATTCTTCTCCACCACGGTGGAATACGAAGAAGAAGCACTCGCACAATTGCAGCAAACAGGGGCTGCACAGGCTTTACAAGCAGTTGTAGAAGCTATGGAAAGTCATTCGTCCCTGACATCAGCGGAAGCTCAGAAAATCACTAAAAAGCTCAGTAAAGAGAAAAATCTTAACAAAGGGCTAATTATGCGATCGCTCAGAGCAGCTCTGACAGGTGCAATGCACGGCCCCGACCTGATAGAATCTTGGGTAATCCTTCACCAGCGAGGAACGGCTAAAACCCGTTTGCTTGATGCCATTAGCAACTTGAATGGGCCTGCTGTTGGTGTCGCGGACGAAACTCCTACCCCAGAACAACCACACGCAGAAACAGTCGCCGAAAGTTCTGCTACAGAACAGTCAGCAGTGGAGGTTTCAAAAGTCGAAACACCGACTCTTGAAACAGTCGAAACCCCGGTTGTTGAACCATCAGCAGCAGAGGTTTCAGAAGTAGAAAAACTTGCGATCGAAACAGTCGAAACGCCGACTGTCGAACAAGCAGTGGAAGTTACAGCAGTCGAAATACCGACTTCAGAAACAGGCGAAGTGTCGGCTCTTGAACCAACCGACGGGGAGGTTGCAGCAGTCGAAATACCGGCTCTTGAAACAGTCGCAGCAGCAGTTGAAATACCTGCCGCCAACCAGCAAAAAACTATTGCGAGTGGAGAAATGACTTCATCAAACGAACCAGAAACAACCGTTATCATCACCGAAGTTCCTGCCGGAAATGAAGCAGACAGTTCAAGCGGTACAACAAAAGTCATAATTACCGAAGAACCGCCAAGTCAGACCCAGCAGATCAAAGAACAAATTATCTCAATTTTGTCTGAGTTTCCCGCTTACATTGGCAGCTTTTACGAGCAGTACAAAAGTCCCCTGACTGTTATCGGTGTAATTGTAGCCTCGATTGTCTCTTTGAAAGTGCTTTTGGGCGTAATAGACGAACTCAACGACATCCCCCTGCTAGCACCCACATTCGAGCTAATTGGTATCGGATACACCGGGTGGTTTATCTACCGCTATTTGCTGCGATCGTCCAATCGGCAACAATTAGGTCAAGAAATTCAAGCCTTGAAAGAACAAATTTTCGGCAAAAAATCCTAAACTTTTGCTGTAATTTGTTGAATTTATGCCCGACATTGACAACTTTAAATAAGTTGGTAGTGTCGGGTTTTTAAATGACTAATAACTAAACCCCAGTCGCAGTAAAAGCCGCCCAATAATAAGGATTAGCAAAAGGATAGGGTTTGCGGTTGCGGATTTGCTGCAAAGAAGCCTCCGCAATTAGGCGAGAACTTTGAGAAAGCCGATCGAACATTTGCGAAATTTGAGGTTGAAAATCCGCCAGCAACACCTCCAATTCCTCGCTAGTCAAATCCCGCAGCCACCTTTGAGCGTCCCCCAGCGCGATCGCCACATCTCCCACCTGCAACCGAGAAAACCGTCCCAGATTTTCATAAAACTTGCTCGTCAGCAGCAGCGTAGAAACATCGTTCACCTTCCACAGACTGCTAACTACACTAGACGTGCCAGCATACAACAAACCCGCCGACAAACCCACAAAATCTCCTCCAGCACCGCTAACTCCGCCAGGGGCAATTTCGCAACCCGATAAAGTAACTAAAAAATATTGCCGAAAATCCAGATTAAAAATTTCCTCCAAACTCAGAGAATCATTCCTCAAAAACACGGCGGATTTCAGTGGCCAAGCCAAATTAAGTAAACTCAAACAAGCAAAGTGAGCGCATTTTTTATGCGGCAACTGCCCTATTTGCTGGGGCAAATTCCCATTATTAGCAGACATTTCTTGGGAAAAAGCCTCTTTAATTGCCGGCTTATGGCGCACAACTTCTGTACTGGCAAAATACTGGGAAATCTTGCCGATTTCAATGTTGCTGTAGAACGCATCTCTGGTGAAAGTTGGAATTGCCAAAAGCTGCTGCAAACCGGGTCTGTACCGACCAAGAGTTGCTCCGTGTGCACTTTGTCTCAACAGCAATAGCTGACAGCTAGGAGCATAGCGAATTCCTCCGGCAAATCGATCGATCAAATAAGCCGCAGGCGCTGCAACGTCGCCAAAAGACGAACTTTGAGAAAAATCGGAAAGGCTGTAGGTTTCTACATCAAAACCGCTGCGATCGCTCCACCCAGACCTAAAAATTCCCCCACCGTCCTCAAACCCGTCTCTCCCCGCCAAAGGCAAAGCGTGGAGTGGCAAAGCGTGCAAAAATCGGTGCGGCACAAAAATCAGCCGATCGCAATTCTCCGGAATCAGCGCCACCACTCGATCGATTTCCAGCATCGTAGCCAAGCGTTTGAGGCGAGCCGGGAGATGATTGATCCAGCGACCTTTTTGTTCAGAATAAGCGGTGAGGTACTCCTGGCCCCAACTTTCGGCAGCCAAAGCATTTTCCGCCGAACACAGGTGAACGGTGGGATATTGTGCACTCTTTACCACCACAAAAGCAACCAGCAACTCCCCCAAACTCGCCCACGCCACAGCAGCGCAATTGTCATCAGGCAACAATTGGCGAATTT
The DNA here is from genome assembly GCF_036701145.1 of Microcoleus sp. Pol17C6. Taxonomy (NCBI): domain Bacteria; kingdom Bacillati; phylum Cyanobacteriota; class Cyanophyceae; order Oscillatoriales; family Microcoleaceae; genus Microcoleus; species Microcoleus sp. Pol17C6. The sequence continues at coordinate 90,295 of NZ_JAUBQH010000019.1, read as the reverse complement.
GCTCAAAAGCGATCGGTTCAACTTTGTGAGCTAGGCTGAAGAAAGGATCGTTTGCCTGCACCTCCCGCGCAATCAACCTATCAAACTGCTTCCACAATTGATTTAAGTGCATGAAGTCCGAGTTCGGCAGCAGAGAACCGCTGTTCAAACCTTGGCTATCGCCCTCAGAAATCAAGGTCGTGTTCGGCTCAGGTTCTCCCTGTTCTTGGTGCCGCTGTTCCCCCGCTATTTCCAGTCGCAGCGACTCCAACTCGCTTCGCACCGCTGCAGGAATTTCGGCTTTCGGAGTCAAGTGGCATTTAACCAGCAGTTGTACCAAATTCCGATTTTTGTGGCGTTCGGCGTATTCCAGAGCCTTAGCGTAATATTCAGGTTGGCTGGGGCCGAGTTCCAAGCAAACTTGCACCAGGCATTTATAGAGTCCAGCCCAGGTGCGGGTTAATTTGACTTTTGCGGTAGTCGTCTGATCGCCAAAATCGACTGTATCAACCCCAACTTCGCAACGCAAAAATTCCACAGTATCGACAGCAGCAGTAAAAACCCCGTAGGCGCGAAGCAAGTCGCCTCGAACTCGGTAAGCTTGACCCAAATAAAATAAAATTTCAGCCCAGCGGTGGGGATAGGTTTCGCGAGTGTAGACTTGACAGGCGCTGTGATAGCAGCCGATCGCGCTTTCCATGTGGGACAAGTTTTCCGCCTCCGTCAGTTGCGAATAAGCCCTGCCGAGATAAATTTGCAGCATTGCCCAGCGGTTGGGATATGCCTGCTTGGTGTAGACTTCGGCCGCATTTTGATAGCAGGCGATCGCGCTTTTTAGGTTGCGGTTTTTTTCCCCTTTGACGTGTTCGCAGAAAGCGCGACCGAGGTAGGCACACAGCATTGCCCAGCGTTCGGGAGATTTTTGGCGGTTGCAAAACAGCAAAGCATTTTGATAGCAGACGATCGCCATTTCCATATTTTCGGCTTTTTCCCCTTTCACCCGCCGACTGTAGATCCTACCGAGGTAAGTTTGGATCGAAGCCCAGGCTTCGGGAAATTTGATGCGGGTGTAGACTTGTAAAGCATTTTGATAGCAGGCGATCGCCATTTCCAAATTTTCCACCGGATCGCCTTTGATGCGATCGACAAACACCCGGCCCAAATTCCTTTGAGTAGTCGCCCACTGCTGCGGAAAAGCTTCCCGAGTCCGCACCTGCAAAGCTCTCTGATAGCACGTAACCGCGTATTCGAGATTTTCAGCTCGGTTGCCCCGCAGCAACTCGCAGTAAGCATTTGCCAAATTATTTTGAGTTGTAGCCCAACGCCGGGGAAACACCTTGCGGTTGTAGACTTGCAAAGCATTTTGGTAGCAAGCGACTGCCAGTTCCAGATTTTCAGCTCGGTTGCCCCGCAGCCGCCGGCTGTAAGCACGGCCGAGATTGTTTTGAGTGCTCGCCCACTCTTCCCCGAAAGTTTCGCGGGTGCGAACTCGCAGCGCGTTTTGATAGCAGGCGATCGCGTGTTCTAGATTGTCTGCCGGATCTCCCCTGAGACGCTCGCTGTAAGCGTTGCCTAGATTGTTTTGCAGCGTCGCCCACTGTTCCGGGTACTGTTCGGGCGTGCGTACTTGTAGGGCATTTTCAAAGCAAGCGATCGCCTGTTCGATATTTTGAGCCTTATCACCTTTGGGACGATCGCTATAAGCGTTGCCCAGATTGTTTTGCATCACCGCCCATTCTTGGGGAAAGTCTTTGCGGGTAAACACCTTAGCAACTGTTTCGTAACCGGCAATTTCGATTTCCAAGTTATGAGCTTTGCTGCCGAGGGGAAACCGCCCAATTTTGTTGCTCAGATTGCCGATTAAGGCTGCAATGCGCCTAGTCTCGGATTCTTTGGCAGTAGAGAACACCAAATTGGCCCAGTGGCGCAGCAGTTCTGCGAAATTCTGGTCGAGTTTGTCTAAATTGTTTCTTAGCAGCGAGTACAGGTGCTGCGAATCAGCGCCACGCGCGACTGCCTGCAATACTTCTGCTAAAAAAGCCAGATATGCTGCCCCGGTTGCGGGCAATTTATAATTCCCTTTTGCAGATTCTAAGGGTGCGATCGCCCTTTGGAAAAATTTGGCAGCTTTCAGCAAGCTTTCTCGCGTCAGTGCCACTTCTTCCAAATAAAGCGTTTGCACGAACCCAAAGTCGATCGACTTTGGGTTCGTGCTCAAAATCAAATCTATTCCTGAGTCGCCAGGATTTTCCAGCAGCGCTTGGAGCATATTAACATCAGTTTTGCGACGCTGTTCGTCCATCGTGCATTCCGCCAAACTATTAACCATAGGAGCGCTGCTTCCGTGCAACCAAGTGAACTACCCACCGCTAAATCGTAGTACCGAATATAGTAGGGGCTTGTGTACTCATAGGCGAGTGCCTTAGCTTAGACTTTCGTCCAACCTTTGGTCTTACCTCGCATCCTAAAGCCGAAATGGCTGAACCTTCTTGCGCCTTTAGTATTTTGATACCTTCTGCTTTTATCTTTATCGCTGCGTTCCCCTCCCGATCCCGATCAGTAGCACAGTGAGGACAAGTCCATTCCCTCATATCTAATGGCATCTCGGTCATTTGATAGAAACAATTAAAACAGAGTTTATAACTGGAAACCCCTCTATCAATCTCGACTAAGTTCCCGCCTTTGCGTTGCCACTTGTAGGCTAAGAAGTTGGTAAAACTTTCCCAAACCTCATCTGATCTTGCTTTCACCAAATTTTGATTGCGAATCCGGTTCCAGAAATGAAAGTTTTCTACTATGACCGCGAGGCGAGCGCTGACCAACTTATAACTAAGTTTATGTAGAAAATATTGCCACAAATTCCTAAACCGCTCGCATATCTTTGCCACAGCTTTTCTATATTTGTATTCAGAATTACTTCTTTTATGCTGGTCTGTTAACTTTTGCTGCTTGCGCTTCCAGTTCTTCTTGTGCTTGGCAAAATGCTTAGCATTAAAGTCATATTTAGATACTTTTTCATCATCGGGGACAATAGCAAAGTATTTCCATACTAAATCACTGCCCGCAATCCTACCTTCTTTTGTTCTCTGGTTCTCAGCTTTGATTTCAGTCAGTATAGATCCCAGATCTTTCCCTGAAGATTTTTTACTAACTTTTGTTCTCTGGTTCTCAGCTTTGATTTCAGTCAGTATAGATCCCAGATCTTTCCCTGAAGATTTTTTACTAATAATTGAATCATGAATTCTACCCTGATTTAATTTATATCTATTTAGGGTGGGCTTAGTTATTTTCCTATAACCAAAAATCCTATTAGTCGCTACAAATTTCACGTTTTGAGGATATTGAAATGACAGTTTTTTATCTTGAAGTGCGGACTTATAAAACCCAGCAAATTCATCAAAAAACAATTTGTAGGCAGTGGTTAAGTTGAGCGTAGTAAATTGTAAAAATTTGCTGTAAAACTCACCTAAGCAGAGACTTCCATCGGATTTTTTGAGAGCCGGTAAAAGTGTGTTGAACCCGGAGCAGCCAAGTCCTTTACCAGTTTTTTTATAAACTTCAATTGATTTATTTGAACCATAATTAGACCACCAACGCGCACACCCAAAAGTTGAAGCTACTCGTATTTGTTGATGTTGGGTAGGATACAAACGAACTTGGATAGCCTTGTGTAGCAATCAACATCACCTCCTTGATTCTTCTATTCTCTCACAATATACAGTTGATGATCAAAGCATTACGGAAAAATTTTGTGACGAGGATTACATATTTTCTCTCTTGAAAGAGCTCCCCAAAATTACTTGAGGATGCAATCGTCGTCACCCGCCCTTCCCACTATAACGGTACTCAGTTGAGTTGGAAGGGCGCGAAATAGTTAAACCAGGATTCACAAGTCGCAACCGACACGCAGATAGCGAAACTAGCACCTGCAATGGCTAATAGTATAATTTTGCGCGCTGCTCTTTAGTAAAATCGCAGTTCAAAACACCGTCAGTCTGTCAGGGCGGGTTTCACAGACATTTCTAAATTTGACAAACCCGCCCTGACAGACTTGCAGCGGGGCGGGTTGACTTTTACCCCGATCGGACTTAGGCCAAAAAACCGGGCTTCTGGGAAACTATTGGGTTTGGTAACGAGGAATCTCGAAAGAAACCCGGTTTCTGAGGAAGAGTGTGTCCTGGACTAAGTGAGTTATCTAGGATATTGCGCGAGTTTCAGCGCTACAAATAACAAAAATCCACTCCGTAGATTTTACTGTACCGCTTGAGAGCGCAAGGCTGACTCCACTGCCTGCAGAGCTCGATCGACTTCAGCGGCGGTGACAATCAGCGGCGGGACAAACCTCAGCACTTTCGGCCCTGCAGGAACCAACAGAACTCCTGCGGCGATCGCAGATTTGACGATATCGCCCGATGTCAGTTCGATGTCAGCTTGCAATTCCATCCCGACAATCAAACCCCAGCCGCGCACTTCGGCAATTAAATGCGGATATGTGGCCGCCAACTTGTTGAGCCCTGCTTTCAACTGTTCCCCGCGCTGCTGCACGTTTTCTAGAAGGTTTTCCCGTTCTAAAGTTTGGCAAACGCACAAAGCTACAGCGCAAGCAAAAGGATTGCCGCCGAAAGTGCTGGCGTGACTTCCCGGTTCAAATACATCGCAGAAAGATTTGCACAGCATAGCGCCGATCGGGATACCGCCGCCCAATCCTTTGGCAGACGTAAAGATATCCGGTTCAATGCCGAGGTTTTCGTAGCCCCAGTATTTGCCGCTGCGTCCCATCCCGACTTGCACTTCGTCGAGAATCAGCAAAATGCCTTTTTCGTCGCAAATTTCCCGAATGCGCTGGAAGTAGGCAATATCTCCGGGGCGAACTCCGCCTTCGCCTTGCAGCGCTTCCAGCATAATTGCTGCTACTTGGCGTTCGTCTTTGTCGAGTTGCTCGATCGCACTTTCGATCGCACTAATATCGTTGTACGGCACGTAGTGAAATCCGGGAACCAAAGGGCTAAAACCCTTCTGATATTTAGGCTGTCCCGTTGCCGTAATTGTCGCCAAAGTCCGCCCGTGGAAACTCGCAACGGCCGTAATGATTGTCGGATTCGAGATATTTAATTTTTCGTGGGCGTACTTGCGGGCGAGTTTAATTGCTGCTTCATTAGCTTCCGCGCCGGAGTTGCAAAAGAAGGCTCTGTCCGCGCAAGAATGGTCTACAAGCCACTTTGCCAGCTCGCCCTGTACAGGGATGTAATAAAGATTAGAAACGTGGTGCAGGGTCTGAATTTGCTGAGTTACCGCTGCAATCATTGCCGGGTGGGCGTGTCCCAGAGTGCAGGTAGCAATACCCGCCACAAAATCGAGATATTCGCGGCCCTCGGTATCCCACACGCGGCAGCCCAGGCCCCGTTCTAGGGCGATCGCAAAGCGCCCGTAAGTTGTCATTACATAGCTGTCGAAGCTCTCAGAACTGAAGAGACTGGCTTCGGCTTGCACGCTTGGTTCTTTTAGTAAGGTTTCTGGACTCACGAATCGCTCCTTAACACATAATATTCAGACCTCGATTGTACGGTAAAAATCCAGGTTAGCGGTGCAGGCTGTTAGTTTTGTCATAAAATCATAACAGTAACTTCAATTAATCCCTCACAAATCTACTGATGAGTTATTACATTTCTCCTAACTTTCTCGATAAAGTTGCGGTGCACGTCACTAAGAACTTTTTAAATTTGCCCGGGGTAAGAGTTCCCCTAATTTTGGGAATTCACGGCCGCAAAGGAGAAGGCAAAACTTTTCAAACCGAACTGGTTTTTCGGCGGATGGGCTTTGAACCGGTGATGATATCTGGTGGGGAATTAGAAAGCCCGGATGCCGGAGATCCGGCGCGTTTAATTCGCTTGCGCTACCGGGAAGCGGCGGAGCAAATTCGGGTGCGCGGCGAGATGTGCGCCATCTTTATTAACGATTTGGATGCTGGTGCTGGCAGGTTCGATACTACTACTCAATATACTGTCAATACTCAGATGGTCAATGCGACTCTGATGAATATTGCTGACAATCCAACTAACGTGCAGTTACCGGGAAGTTATGACAGTACGCCACTGCACCGAGTGCCGATTATTGTCACCGGAAATGATTTTTCTACGCTGTACGCGCCGCTGATTCGCGACGGGCGGATGGAGAAGTTTTATTGGGAACCCAGCCGGGATGATAAAATTGGCATTGTTGGGGGAATTTTTGAGTCTGACAAGTTGTCAAAAACCGATATTGTGGGGTTAGTAGATCATTTTCCCGATCAGGCTATCGACTTTTTTAGCGCTTTGCGATCGCGCATTTATGACGAACAAATCCGCGAATTCATTCACAAAATAGGAATTGAGCGAGTTTCCAAGCGTTTGGTAAACACTTTGGAAGCAGCGCCAGATTTCCAGAACCCGAATTTCAGCCTCGCTCATTTATTAGAAATGGGCAATTTGATGGTGGGTCAACAAAAGCGGATTCAGGAAATGCGCTTAGTAGATGAATACAACCAATCGCGCCTGTTCAACGTTCAAGGAACCCCCAATGCTGCGGCTGCTAGGCCAACGCAAAGTCAATTAAACGACCCGTCATCGAAATATTATAAGGCTTACGTCGAGCCAACAAGTTCTGAAGGTGGTAACGGTCATGCGGCGGGGCTGAGTTCCGAGGTATTGGAACAAGTAAAACAGTTGTTAGCAAGAGGCTGCAAAATAGGCATGGAATATGCAGATAATCGCCGATTTAAGACTGGTTCTTGGCAAAGTTGCGCGACGATTAACAGTGCACAGGAAAAAGATGTGGTTGCATCTTTAGAAACTTGTTTGGCGGAACACGGCGGCGAATACGTGCGGCTGATTGGTATCGATCCAAAAGTCAAGCGCAGGGTAGCTGAAACAATTATTCAGCGGCCAGAAAAGTAGACAAGTAGGGTGCTATGCGGCGCACCTTACAAGTTCCAGTAATGCGCGTTTGGAAAGTTAACGTAGGGTGCTCTTCGGCGCACCTTACCAAAGAAAAATTCACAATTCAGAATCCAGAATCAAGAATGCGTTCTGTGGGACAGGATGGAGAATCAAGGTTTAAAGCCTCCGATTTTAATATGAGACAATAAAAAAATATTTCCGTGACCGTTACCCCTGACTTCATGCCTGGGGAATTCGGAATTCTGTCTTCTGACTCCTTCTCATAAATTTAAATTAAATTCTGCAAAAATTTATCCAAAGTTGCCCGATCGCACATAGCACCTTGAGCACCCCTTTTAGTTGTGCACAGAGCACCCGCTGCTGCGCCCCACCGCACCGCCTCTGACAAGGACAGACCGGCATCTAATGCCGAGGCCAAGCCGCCGTTAAAAGCATCGCCCGCAGCCACAGTGTCGATCGCCTCCACAGCAAAAGCCGGTACAAAAAACGTTTCATCCGCAGTAACAGCAACAGCCCCGCGATCGCCCAATTTGACAATAACATTCTTGACACCACGCTCCTGCAAGTGTTTGGCAGCTACAATCGCTGTTTCCGTGTCATTCACCCGAAAACCGACTAACTGGCCCGCTTCCACTTCATTCGGCGTGATAATGTCAATTAGCGGATAAAGTTCGATCGGCAAATCCGCCCTCGCCGGTGCTGGATCGAGAATAACTCGCACCCCCGCTTGACGAGCAGCTTTCGCAGCTTTTTGGACAACTTCCAGCGGAATTTCTAACTGTAACAGCAAAGATGTAGCTGCTGTTAAGAGTTTTTTGAGACGTTCTATATCGGCTTCACCGACATTGTTATTCGCGCCCGGAATCACAATAATATTATTTTGACCTGTCTCGTCTACCGCGATAATTGCCACTCCTGAATGAGTGTTTGGGTCTATTAATACATTGTCTGTACTTAAACCATAAGATTGTAAATTTATCAATAATTCTTCAGCAAATTTATCGTTGCCGACGCGACCGATGATGTGGGTGAAAGTGCCGAGACGGGCGGCCGCGACGGCTTGATTTGCTCCTTTGCCGCCGCCGGCCGTGAAAAAATTGCTACCGATGATAGTTTCCCCTGGCTGTGGCAACCGGGGAGTTTTTGCTGCTAGGTCGATGTTGATACTGCCGAATACGATGATGGTCATAATTTAAATTGGGAATTGGGAATTGGGCATGGGGAATTGGGCATGGGGCATGGGGCATGGGGCATGGGGCATTATAGAATTGGGAATTGATAATGGGTAGCAACTCGCAAATAACCCATAACAAATAGACATCTTCCATAATTATCGTGGAACAGGCATCCTGCCTGTTCAAAATCTGCTTTTTAGGAGAAGTCTAATAACAAACAACAGCTAACAGTCAACAGTCAACAGCCAACAAACAACAGTCAACTGACAACAGTCAACTGTCAACCGCCAACAACCCTCAAACGTGCTAGAACAGTTATGGTCTTCATCGGTCAATTCAATGGCTGCAATTACTCTCGATCGCAATCCCTGTGTCCTGCTAGTTGAAACAGACGAAGTTCTCGCCGGACACTTGAGTCTCGACTTAAAATCCTCCGGCTATGAACCGGTAGTAGCTTCTAACACCGCCACCGGCCAAAATTTAGCCCGTGAATTGCAGCCAGCTTTGATTGTAATCGATCGAATACTTGGCGCTGAGTCGGGGCTATCACTGTGTTCTTACCTCAGAAGTATTGGCAATCGGGTGCCGGTGCTGCTATTGGTCGGTCGCGATACAGTTGACGATCGCGTAGCTTGTCTGGAAGCTGGGGCGGATGATTATTTTCTCAAACCTTACCGCACTGAGGAGTTTTTGCAGTTGGTGCGCTTGTATTTGCAGCCGGATAACAGCAGCAACGAACAATTGAGGTTTGGCGATTTAGTTTTGGATTTGGCCTCTAGGCGGGCCCTACGCAATGGACGGGCGATCGACCTGACGATGAAGGAATTTGAGCTGCTAAAGTATTTGATGGAACATCCCCGCGAGGTTTTGACTCGGGAACAAATTCTGGAAAATGTTTGGGGTTACGACTTTTTGGGCGAGTCGAATGTGATTGAGGTTTACATCCGCTATCTGCGGCTCAAGATTGAAGATGAGGGCGAAAAGCGCTTGATTCAGACGGTGCGCGGTGTTGGCTATGTGATGCGGGAAGCTTGAAGCAGTCATTAGTCATTAGTCATTAGTCATTAGTCAGTGGTCATTAGTCAGTTGGCAGTTGTCAAAAAAGAATGTTTTAATTTCCAATGTCCAATGGCCCATTCCCAATCTAAAATCTAAAATCTAAAATCATTATGAGTTATTTAACTACTTTGCTCGGTATTGGAGTAAGTATATTTTTGCTGGGATGTTCGCCGACTTTACCGATCGCCAATGCTGGTGCTACTGGTATTTTGGCGAATCAGTCTCCGACGGCGAAAACATCGGGTCAAGTGCTGCCTGTTTCTGCTAGAGCTCGGATAGGCGCTCGCCCAATCGAACTCGAAGTGGCGAAAACACCGGAACAACAGGCTATGGGTTTAATGTACAGAACTTCTTTGCCGGATGACAGAGGAATGCTGTTTGAGTTTAAACCAGCGCGGTTGGTCAATTTTTGGATGAAAAATTGCAAGATTTCTCTGGATATGATTTTTCTGCGGGATGGGGTGGTTGAGGCGATCGAAGTTTCTGCACCTCCTTGTACTGAAGATCCTTGTCCTACCTACGGGCCCGATACAGTTGTAGATCGAGTGATTGAACTCCGGGGCGGGCGAGCTGCTGAACTCGGTGTCAAAGTGGGCGATCGTATTGAAATCGAGTTTTTTAACGAAAACCTCCATCAATAAATAATCCCCCGGTTTACTTCTTCCTTCTTTTTAGCATCCGTTACATCCGTTACGGAATCCGTTGCCGAACCGCCCCCTACCTTCGGAATACCGGCGAAAATTTAGAAACTTTACAAAAATTGATTAAATCTATTAGAATATTAATGTAAGATTCAGTACAAACACCGAAAGATTTGCTACGATGTCGATCTCAGCCAGTCAGGACTTGAGCTTGTTTCCGGAAGCTGTAGATTGTTGGTCGCAGGTATGAGACGAGTCAGCGACTCGTTACCAATCCTGAGAGACGATACTCAGCCTCAAGGTATAGCAACACGAAAAGAAATTCTCTGGAAGTTCTGGCGAGCGAGGTAAATCTACTAAACCTATCTAAAGTAATATGCTACGAGCCAAGTTAATTGGCGGTAATTGGCAAACTTAACTTCTGGTAGCAGTTTCGGGTTTGATCGAAATATCTAACTAATTTTGCCGAAGTAGATTTGCGGATTCTGCATTTCGGCAGATGAAGTTAAACTCTGAACCTGGTTTAGTAGTTTTAGGTAGCAGAATAAATTCTGATTCGCGCTCCAAAGATGCCGAGGTATTCAGTTTAAGTTCGATCGCGATCGCAAGTTGATCGGGCCGACATCAGCAAAATTGCAAAACCTTTCACTTTTTGGGAAAGGTTAGCTTTACAGTCGCACTCAGCATTATGTTTGGCAGTTCAACCGCTAATAGCGTTTTAAAAGCTATCGACGGTAACAAGACAAATTTAAAACTGGCTTATTACTCATCAAAAACATCAGGTTCACATCAGAAAATGGTGTCCTATACTTAGAGGTGAAATCACATGGCACCCGCTACATACACTCGATTAATTCGATTTTTACAAGAAGATTTGGCAATTTCTCCCGCGTCAATTGCTGTCGCCGAACGTGTCGGCGGTGACAAACAGCGGCAGCGCGATAAAGACCCGAATTCCTTGCCGATGGTTCTGTGGCAATACGGTTTAGTCACTCTCGACCAGTTGGATAAAATCTTTGATTGGTTATCCCAAGCATATTAAAAGGATTTTAGATTTTAGATATAAATAATCAAAAATCCAAAATCCTTTAATAACTTGGATTAAGATTCAGCCAAAAGCTTCGCAGCAGCGGCAACGCCGGCACCAGGAGTGTAGCCTTCATGACCCAATTCTCGCAACACGACTTCTAAAGAGGAAATTGCTGCTAGAATATCGCGATCGCACACAAAGCCCAAATGACCGATTCGGAAGATTTTACCTTTCAAATGGTCTTGTCCGTCGGCGAGAGCAATGTCAAATCTCTTTCTCATCAAAGTCCGCACTTTTTGAGCATCTACGGATGCTGGCGGCATAACCGAAGTAATCGCAGGGCTGGCGGCATCGTCAGCAGCAAACAACGGCAAACCTAAAGCTTTTACAGCAGCGCGAGTAGTTGTCATTAAACGTTTGTGTCGCGCGAAAACATTTTCCAACCCTTCTGTTTTCATCATCTGCAGCGATGCTTGCAGGGCGAAAAACATATTGACAGGGGGAGTAAAAGGAGTGGTATTTTTGGCAGCGTCTTTGCTATATTTACCCAAATCCAAATAATAGCGGGGCAGTTTCGCAGTTTTGTAAGCTTCCCAAGCTTTGGGACTGACGGCCACAAAACCCAAACCAGGAGGAATCATGTAAGCTTTCTGAGAACCCGAAGCAATGACATCGATTCCCCAAGCGTCCATAGGAATATTGACAGCGCCTAAGCTAGTGACAGCATCGACCATAATTAAAGCTTCACCGTGGGCTTTAACGTGGCGGTTGATGGTTTCGAGGTCGTTGAGGACGCCGGTAGAGGTTTCCGAGTGGGTGATGATGACAGCTTTGATTTGCTTCTCTGTATCTGCTTCGAGTTTTTCGCGGAAGTTTTCGGGGTCTAAAGGTTGGCCCCACTCGGCTTTAATAATTTCGGCGTTTAAACCGTAAGCTTCGGCGACTTCGGCCCAACGTTCGCCAAATTTGCCGTTAGTGCCGACTAAAACTCGATCGCCCGCACTCAGGAAATTAATTATCCCAGCTTCCATCGCGCCGGTACCGGAAACGGTTAAACTCAGCACGTCACTTTTAGTTTGGTGCAGCCATTTCAAATTTTCGGTACATTCTGCAAAAATCCCGTCAAATTCCTTGCTGCGGTGGCCCATCGGGTGTTTTGCCATCGCTAACAAGGCCGCTTCAGGTACCGGCGTCGGGCCGGGAATCATCAGCATTAATTTGTTGTCCATGATATTGTCCTAAGTTTTTCTGTGGGAGTTATATAGAATAAATCAAATACGATACGTCACGTCGCTACTCTAACTTTTTTAACTTTTAACTCCCTTGTGGTTAATTTCATTTAGAGACCAGCGGTGTTCTACCGCTATGTTCGATCGCTCGCAGCTTTGTTCTAATTGCTTTTGAATGGCAAGGGCTTTACGCAGTGTAATAATAAGTTGGTGCACTTGTTGCTGCTGCGGCGATTGTGGACTGACAGCAAACATCGTTTTGCGTTCTAACAATTGAAGTAGCAATTCATAATGAATGTACGAAGGAAGGGGGATTGGCTCCATGAAAGCTAATATACCTCAGCGAACCGATACCCCATTGCAATTGCATGAGGCATCACAGGTGAACATTAGATGCCCGATTTTTTATTTGTTTTCTAACCGTACAGCAACCCCTGCTTTGCCGATAGAATATTCGGGGCTGGGTGCGTTGGACACGCTAAATTTGGCGATCGACCCGCTTACAGAATAGATTTAATTGCTTTCTGGCAAAATATTTCTATGCAATATAGCTTTGAGTGCTATTTTTTTTTACAGTAGCGCTTGAGTCGATGCAGGCTAGAAATTCTCATTATTTACCTACTTAATCATTTTTTATCAGAATTAAGGGTGGTTTGTCAAGCGGTCTCGCCTTTCACAGGCTGGGAGGGCGATCGGCAAGGGAGGCTAAAGCTGCACCCGGATCGGGCTGCTTGACCAGGGATTCGCCGATGAGGACGGCTTGGGCGCCGGCACTGGCAACTTGATTTAAGTCGTCGTGAGTGTGGATTCCTGACTCGCTGACGATGAGGATGCCTTTTGCTTGGATTTCGGTTTGTCGATCGGCTAATAGTTGAGTGGTAGTTTCTAGGCTGACGGAAAAGTCTGCTAGGTTGCGGTTGTTGATACCGATTAGGTTGACGCCTTGTAGGGTTAATACTCGATCGAGTTCTTCGAGAGTGTGAACTTCTATCAAAGCTGTCATGCCCAATGTCTTGACAATTTTCACAAAATATTGTAAGTCTTTGTCAGATAGAATGGCTGCGATTAACAATACAGCATCCGCGCCGTGAATCCGGGCGAGATAGATTTGGTAGGGATAGATAATAAACTCTTTGCAAAGTAAGGGTAAATCGACGGCGGTACGGATTTTAGCGAGGTTGTCGAAGCTGCCTTGAAAGAACTTTTCATCGGTGAGTACGGAGATGCAACTGGCGCCGTTTTCTTGGTAAGCTAGGGCGATCGCCACCGGGTCGAAATCTTCGCGAATTACACCTTTGCTGGGGGAAGCTTTTTTAACTTCGGCGATGATAGCGGGTGTAGTTTTGCCGTTTTTAAGAGCGGCAAGAAAGTCGCGAGTTGGCGGTGCAAAGGGGAGTTTTTTGTGAAGTTCGGATAAGGGGGTGCGATCGCGCTTTTGGGCCACTTCAGCTTCTTTTTCCCAGACGATTTCTTCGAGGATGTGCTGGGGTTCGGCGTCGGGTACGGCGATTTGGTAGCTGAGGTAGAGGACGGAGACTGATGTGCTGGGGGGACGACGGCGGATTTGAAGCATGATAGGGGGATAAAGGGCGATCGTAACAAGTGTCAACGTATTATATAATGGTTACAGTAAATCCTCCTAGCCTGAGAGCTAATGCGTGCCAGCTAAAGATATTTATCACGATACAGTTAAGCGTGCCTTACAAAAGGATGGGTGGACAATTACTCACGATCCATTTCCCCTGCAAATTGGTCGCAAGCGTTTATCTGCAGACCTGGGTGCAGAGCGTCTAATTAATGCCGAAAAAGGGACCAAAAAAATTGTTGTTGAGGTCAAGAGTTTTGTAGGGCGATCGGATGTAAAAGATTTGGAGCAGGCTTTGGGACAGTACATTCTTTACCGCCAAGTGCTTAATGAAATGGGGATAGATAGAAGTCTCTATTTGGCAATTTCTCAACCTATTTTTAATAGCGTATTTACCATAGAATTAGGACAAGTGTTATTGAAAAATCAGATTATCAAACTGATTGTTTTTGATGATAAAAGTGAGGCGATAGTTCAATGGATACCCGATTAAGATACAAAAAAATTATCAAAACCATATTGCAAGAACACGCCAACTACCGCGCTGCCATACCTGACGGATATAATTCCCAAGTTCTCTTTGATGATGAACGAGGAAGCTACTTAGTCTTGGATATTGGTTGGAATGGCGACCAATACCTTCACGCCACACCAATCCACATCAATTTAATCGGCGATAAAATTTGGATTCAATATGATGATACCGAAGAAGGAGTGGCGACTGATTTACTTGCAGCAGGTATTCCTAAAGAAGATATTGTACTCGGTTTTCGACATCCTAATGTGCGGCAATATACTGAATTTGGAACGGGTTTGAGTGGCAAAGATGAAGGAAGTGTTGCTGAATCTGCTGCTGTGCGATCGGCCTAAGTAGAGGACGGAGACGGATGTGCTGGGGGGACGGCGACGGATTTGAAGCATGATAGGGGGATAAAGGGCGATCGTCACAAGTTTCAACGTATTATATAATGGTTGACGATTAATCAAACAGAAACAAACCCGGATTTACATGAAAAAATTTTCCCAAAGCCTCAGCTTGTTTTTTGCTAATTTCTAGCTGACCGTTAACGATTTCAGTTACCGTCTCAACTGTGCCAATAATTCCTACTAAATCTGCTATTTCTAAACTTCTAGCATCCATCAAATGAAGAAGTCTTGAGTGGGGATTTGAAGCATTCAGTTGATAGTGACTTTCTTCAAAATCCTCAATAAGTTTGAGTAAAAGTTCTAACAGAGTATCTTCTTCGGGAGTTAAATTTTTTCGAGACAGCAAGTTTTCAACTATTTCTAAAAAAGTCTCGTTTTCATCTTCATTTTTGATGATTCGAGGTTGATATTGAGATAGCAGGCTGCTGTACCTGTCTGAGTCAAAAGTAAGGGTCATTTTTCCAGTTGTCTTTGTCATATTCTGCATGAGTCAAAATGTACTTGATATAAACAATCTGCTTTTGATAGTTAAGACTTACGATTAAGCGATATTTATTTCCTTTGATATTGAAAATTGTAAAATTTCCAACGGCTTCAGCTTGAGGATAAATAGTTTGAACTTCAATAAGTTTAGTCCAGTTGGCTTGACTAGCAATCTTGTACCAATCATCGAGGGCTTCGCAGGAATCAGCATGATTTTGGCAGTAGTCTCTTAATTTTTTGCGACTGATAACGTGCATTGAGCGATCGTTCAGATGTTTGGCAGATACTTAATTCTATCAAATTTAAGTGCGAACGGCTAAAACCAGAATTTTACTAAAAGGGCGATCGGGCTTCTTTTTCTATGTTTGGGCGGGAATAGTTAGTTTTGACATACTCTTTTAGTATCGGTGCAAGAGTGAAAAATGTGCGATCGCCCTCCGGGATTTTTTCAACTAATGAACGCCGTCCCAAGGATTGCATAACTTTCAAAAATTGCGATCGAGATAATTGCAGATTCTCTGGCACTTTTGAGAGGGAAACTGGCGCGGTTTCACTCGCTAGCCATGACATTACCTGTTTTTCTGACTCAGATAAACGATTAAATGGCTGATGCAGTAAAGATTCTAAATCACCTAAAAATAATGTATCATCCGACAAAAATTCCGACAGGCTGCCGTTAAATAAATCTTGAATCATTGTAGCAACTATTTTTAACCACAAGGGATTGCCTCTGTATTGTTCAATTAGTTCTGACCATTTTTCATGTTCAGCTAAACCTTTTTCTCTAAGGAGTTCCCCCGCTTCAACACCTAAACCATTGAGTTGTAATGAGCGAACTGGCTGATTTTTTCCTTCTAATGCGGCGATTTCTCTGGGTTTTTCGGAACTGAGCAACACTAAACAACTGTTGTGAGATAATTCTGCTACCTGTCTGAATAGTGTGCCGTAATCTTCATATCCAGGTTGGTAATTGCCAGCGAGTTGTCCGCTGCTATTTACCATTTGTACGTCATCGAGTATCAGCAGACAGCGGTATTTTTGCAAGTAGTTGAGTAGGGGCAATCCCCCCGTGGTTGCCCCATTCTCTGGGACAACCACGCCGTCGGCATTTGGGGCGGGCACGGGGGCACCGCCCCTACAGAAGAATTGAATTATATTTGTTTGAAGTATTGACAGGGGTGGAGATGTGGCGATACTTCGCCAGATGACGAAATCAAATTCATGTTTGATTTGTTCGACAAGTTGTGCGGCGATCGCGGTTTTACCAATGCCGACTATGCCGTGTATGGCGAGTAGGCGGGTGTTTTCGTGGAGAATCCACTGTTTGAGGGTGGTGAGAGAGGTGGTGCGATCGTAGAAAATGCCCGACTTAGGCATTTCAGCTAAGAATTGACGCAATTTTGGTTCAGTATTGCCTTTGTTTAGGGGTTCTTCATCAATTGGTGAAGTGGGGACTTTTGGGGACTGTGAATTATTTTCACAGAAGTTGACTTCACCAATTTGTACAATATCTTTATTGAAGTTCCAGAGATTTGAGAATTTTACTTGCTCCAATCTGACTCTAAAATTTGCTTTATTGACTTCTTCGCCTAATACTTCTGATAGTAGCTTCCATAAAGTAGAGGCAATATCTTTAATGTGACCTTCACTACAGTGAGATTCATCTGCTATTTTTGAGTATTTCTGACCTTGTAAAGTTCCCCGCAGTATCCTCTCTTGCAGATTGTCTAAGTGTTTTCCCGTATTGATAAAAACTAGGTCGTCGGCAAGTTTTAAGACTTCTTGAACGTCCATAGGTCGGGTTAATGCTGGGGTTTTGCCTATTATATCCTACTCGATCCGACTTTTTCCGACCCGATGGAGTTTCTCCAGCTTTTTCTGGCGTGGGTAAATGGCAAATTATATAAAAGTGCCTACTTTATCCGACTTTTTCCGACTGGACAAGACTGAGATTTTATAGTCACAATCATATTTAAGAGGCACTATTATAGCTTTCCCATAGGAAAAAAATGACTGCACAAGCATTATCCCTCCCCCAAGCAAACTTAAAAATGGCTCTCTGGCAAGTAGATGCCGATTCAATGAGTAGTAGCGAGTTGTATGTCTGGTTAAATGAGAGCGGCTTGCCCCACGAAGTCACCATCAGATTGCACGAGTTGGCTAGCTACACGAAAAAAGCTGGTAACAAAGTTTTGGCTGTAGGGAAAATTGTTCTGATCAAAATTATCGAGTTTGTCAAGGCACATCCTAATTTAGCTACTGGCATTGCTTTAGGAGCTGCTGTGGGGCTATTGGCAAATTCAGTACCAATTATAGGCCCAGTGTTAGCGCCATTGGCAGCAGTGCTAGGTATAACTGTTGGTGCGATCGCTGGACATAGACTAGATCAAGGCTACCGTCAAGTAGATGGAATAGTTGGAGTAACACAAGACTTTATTCAAATCGCCCAATTGTTTTTTCAACTACTGATTGATGTTTTCAATGCAGTTTTTCGCAACGTTATCACTGCTTAAATAAGAAAATTTGAAACAATCAGGAGGCTTAATATGTCAGGAAATAAAACCCTAACTAAGGAGCAAATCCTTAAAGCGATCGAGGAATTGGAAAAAAATCCAGATGATAAACTCGGAATTTTAGGTGATGTTGGGATTACAGCATTAGGTGCGATTGGTGCTGGCGTGGCTGTTTCTGCTGCGGGAATAACTACATCTATACCAATAATCACAGCAATAACTGGGATCGGTATGGTGGTAGCTGCTCCTTTGGGACTGGTTGCCGGAGCGGCTTTAGCAGGTGGAGCTGCTTGCTATGGAGTATCGAGGCTAATCAAAGGTGGCGGCTATAATGAAGCGAAAAAAGCAGAATTGATCCAACAGCTAAAAGAACAGCTAAGAGAGGTTGAAATAAAAGAAAGAGCATCTAAGCTTGGAGAGAGTGACAAGACAAAATTTATTGTTTCCTTGAAAGAACCAGTTAGGCTTAATCTAATTACCCCTCAAGATGCTCAGCATTTAATCAGGGCTGTCGAAACTGGTCAAATGCCTCTCAAGGAAGCTATTAATATGGTCAAGGCTATAGTTGAAGCAGCTCAACCCCAATAGTCTTTGAAATCCATGACCGGAAAATGCTAGACACAGGCTATGTTGCTCTGGTATTTCTGAGAATTGACTTAGCTGCTGAAAGAGCGATCGCCCTTCTATTATTGAGGTGCGATCGCTATTTTTTTGAGTATCACTAATTCTGTTTCTCCAACACCATAGGGAAATTTACCGCTTTGACAACCATTGATGAGAGAAGCTATCGTGAGTAGGAGAAAATCGGAGTGCGATATTGGGTATAACGAAAGAATCCCGATCGCCCTCCAATCATTTATAACAGATATGAGCATTAACGATAAACTTAAGAACATACTGATGCAATTAAGATCGCACTTCGAGCAACTGTACGGCGATCGCCTCACCCAAATGGTACTCTACGGTTCCCAAGCCAGAGGCGATGCACGCCCAGACTCTGACATTGATATTTTAGTCGTCCTCAAAGGGCAAGTAAACCCAGGCGAAGAAATTAAAAGAACCAGCCACATTCGAGCCGATTTGTCGCTCCAAAATGATGAAGTCCTTAGCTGTCTGTTTATGGACGAACAGCGATTTACGCACTATAACGGGCCTTTATTGCGGAACATTCGCAAAGAGGGAATTTCATTTCTCAATAAGCCTTTTACGGGCGGGCAGGATGCCCACCCACAAAAAAACTTACTCTTTGTGGAACAGGCATCTTGCCTGTTCTGGAGAATGCTAAAAGATGCAATTGCGAGCACTTTCATCACCTTTAACTTGCTCTACCACCGCCCTAAAACAGTATACCGAAATCCCCGACTTATTCAACAAGTCGGGGATATAAAACAAGAAAACAGCCCCTACAAATTAATGACTACCCGCTCCAGCCGCCCGTTTAAACGCCTCATCCAACACTTCCGAAAGGGTCGGGTGAGTGTGAACTCGGAATGCTAAAGTGTTCACAGAATCGCGCTGGGCGATCGCATTTGCCGCCTCCTGAATCAAATCCGAAGCGTGCAAACCGAAAATGTGAACTCCCAACAATTCCCCAGTATCTTTCCGGTAAATCACCTTAGCCATACCGTCAGTTTCACCCTCCGCAATAGCCTTAGAATTTCCCTTAAAATAAGTCTTGACAGAAGCTACCTCAAACCCTTCGGCTTTTCCTAACTCTTTTGCCGCAGGTTCCGTCATCCCCACATAGCTAATTTCCGGGTGAGTAAACGCCGCCGCCGGGATACTCAAATAGTCAACTTCGCGGGCACGGCCACAAATATTTTCCACCGCAGCAATTCCCTGAGCAGACGCAGAATGCGCTAACATCATCTTGCCATTAACATCGCCGATCGCCCACAAATTTTGCACCGGTTCTCCCGCCGCTAAAACCTGCATCTTATCGTTAACTGGGATATAACCGCGCATCGTTTCCACGCCAACAGTTTCTAACCCCAAATTCTTGCTCACCGGCACCCGACCAGTTGCTACCAAACAAGCATCTACTTCCAAAACTTCGACAACTTCCTTAGTTTTGAAATCAGCTAATTCAATAATTACTGGCGAACCAGGAGTAATCTTCTTAGCCAAAACACCCACTTTTGTTTCAATATCGCGGGGTGCAATTAACACCCGTTCTGCTAACTTAGCAATATCTGGATCGAAAGTCGGCATCAATTGATCTAGAGCCTCAATCATCGTGATTTCACAGCCCAGTGCGGTGTAAATATCGGAAAACTCCAAACCGATATAACCGCTACCAATAATTGCAATCCACTTCGGTAGCGATTCCAACCTGACAGCATCGTCGCTGGTAAATACAGTTTTGCCGTCAATTTCTATCCCGGGGGGGACGAAGGGAACCGAACCGGGAGCGAGAATAATATCCTTGGCAGTAATAGTTTTCTCGCCTTTATCGGTTTCGACGGTAATTTTTTGAGAACCGGCGATTTTTCCCCAACCTTGGATGACATCGACGTTCAAACGTTTGAGGCTGTTGGTCAAGTCGCCGCGAAGTTTGCTAACAATAGTGTTAGCGTGATTGGCGATCGCCCCGCGATCGAAATCCACACTGCCCAATTGAATTCCCAAAGTCTTCAGGTGGTGGGCATTCCGCAAATCTCGCACTCGCCCCGAAGCTGCCAACAGCGCCTTCGAGGGAATGCAGCCGCGGTTGACGCAAGTCCCCCCCATGTCCCCTGCTTCGATAATTGCCACTTTCAGCCCGCAGCTAACCGCGTGTATGGCCGCGCCGTGTCCGCCCACGCCAGCGCCGATAATTGCTAAATCGTAATCAAATCCCTGAGTCACCTTAAAATCTCCTAATGCCTTTGAAATCTTAGGACTCAAGCAAAAAACACCGTCTCTCCGTTCTTTCGAGGTGGCGCGTTGCCATCGCAACCCTTGAACAGCGGTAATAGTTGCATAAGTCCTGTCTCCTTATTCTCGACTAGACTAGGGTTAATTAGACAACGAAAGAGCCGTAACTGAGATTTTTTCAGGGTCAATGATTTTGAGCTGGGTCTGCACCAAGTCTCAAATCACTCAGTAGGCGGGTGTAGAGTTAAATATAGTTTGAAGGCTGACAATGCCCGCTGCAGGTTTTATATGGGACAGCAAGTTCAGCCACAGGCATTCCCATCGCCCGGTTAAATTCTGTCCTCCTGCTTGTTTTAGTCGGTTTTCATGTCTAATCTCTGCACGCGCCGGGGCGGACAGAGTTTGTTGGCAAATTTTAGACCCTATGGAGTGGCTTATGACGGATGACGACGACCAGAAAGATTTACGCCGGGCCTCGGCTCAATCATTTTTTGAGTCCCTGGATGAATTGTTCGATTCTATAGAATCGAACAGCAGTCAAGCTGCACAACCTAAATCTCCACCGCATCAGGCTAAGTCTTCGAGTCAGTCTTCGAGTCCGCCGAAGAAGACTAGACCTGCGAAAATTAATTTGTCGGATTTTGAAGATGCGATCGCCGATTTGGAACAGTTTATCCAGAGCAAACACCAGAAACGCCCGGAATCCAATCAATAGTGCGATGACACATTTTCAAGTAATGACTGTTGACTGTTGACGGTTGACAGTTGACTGTTGACAAGCGAAAAATTTTAGACCGAAGTTCCAGCTCCCAGATTCATCTGTGGAGTCAATTTTTAAATCTCAAATCTCAAATCTCAAATCGACAGGCAGTTGACTGTGCTTTCGGCTTAAGCTGTTTAGGTTGCAACCTACAATATATTCATATTTCGTTGAGGATTGCTTTACAAG
This sequence comes from Microcoleus sp. Pol17C6, assembly GCF_036701145.1. Taxonomy (NCBI): domain Bacteria; kingdom Bacillati; phylum Cyanobacteriota; class Cyanophyceae; order Oscillatoriales; family Microcoleaceae; genus Microcoleus; species Microcoleus sp. Pol17C6. Next base: position 68,934 of record NZ_JAUBQH010000019.1, on the reverse strand, counting down.
AATCAAGCCAGATAAATTAGCTCAATTTACTATTAATAGCCTTGTTTTTAGGCTTTGACTGCTGCGGTAATTGCCTCGATTTCACTTCGATCGCGCGCTCGCCGATCGCACTCAAAGGCAACTCCAATTCATCAAGATCATTGCGGAACTTGACCGGAATGTCAGCACCGTTAATAATCGCTCCCAACAGCCGCGGCCCGGATTTATGCGACTCCTCATCCTCAGATTCCAACAACTGATCTGCCGCCTCAGACAACATACTAGACAAAGTGTAACCAGGCCGCGCCACCAAAATCATACCGTCCGTGTACGGTTCCAGCGTCAGCGCGTCGTTGCACTCGCTCAAAGCCGGAGAATCGACAACCACAAAATCAAAGCGGTTGCGAACATCCTCAAACAATCTCCGCATTTCGCTTGATTCTAGTACGGCGGAGGCTTGTCGCAAAAAGCCGGGACTCGGCACGACATATAGGTTTTCTACCTCTGGAACCAAAAGGACGCACTCGCTAATATTGCCGTAATAGTGCAAAGGTTCCACTGTCGCCAGAGGATCAGCAGCAATTTTCAAAGATTCAACGTTAGAAGGCGATCGCAAATCTGCTTCAATTAGCAAAGTCCGTTTACCCGATCGAGCCGATGCAATTGCCAAATTGTAAGCACTAAAACTTTTCCCCTCCAAAGGCGCCGCCGAAGTCAACAACACCACCTTCACCGGTTTGTCCCCAATCCGGCGCAAATTAGTACGCAACCGCTCGTAAAATTCCAAATAGGGAGAATTTGCCTCCAGGGCCAGAGGCATTTCATCGCCGTAGGAATCAAACACCGTCACTTCCGGCAAAACTCCCAGTATCGGCACCTCTTTTTCCACCAAAGCCGCCCGCACTTCTTCCCAACTGTAAAACTTGCCGTTGAGCATCCCCAACAAAAATATCAACCCCCCGCCCAGCAGCAATCCCACAAATCCTCCCACCGCCAGCATCACGGGCAAACCTCTCTTGTTTGACTCAACGTCATCAGTTTGCGGCAATTGGGCGATTCTCAAACTCCCCGTTGTCTCAGCTACCGCCGCCTCAGCATCTACCAAAGCCGACTGCATCTTGTCGTAGAGAGCTTTTTTGAACGCCACTTGCTGTGCCAAACGGGCTTGTTCTAACTGCTTGTTGGGGATTGTCGCGTGTTCCCGACGCAATAGCTGTTCAGTTTTCTCGATTCCTTGGAGTTGCTGTTGCGCCGCATCCCGCTGCGTTTGCAAAGCAATCAAAGTTTGAGCTAACTGCTGTCTGGCCGGATCTAAAGAAGAGTCTACCCGAATTCGAGCGGCACTTCTGAGGGGAGCCGCCACCCCGTTACCGCCGAGTACCTCAGATTGTCGCTGCTGCAACTGCTGCTCAAAAGCTTGTTTTTGTTTGAGCAATTCTACAATTTTCGGGTGTTCCTCCTGCAAGTCGCTGCGGAGAATTTTGAGCTGAGATTCGATCGAAAACAATTGCACTCGCAGTTGGGCAATAATTGGATCGGCAGAGAGTGCTTGAGCGACGTAAGCTTGCTCCACATTCAATCCCAAGCGCTCCTGCAAACTGTTAATTTGAGCTTCCATGCCTCCCAACTGCACGCGGAGTTGTCGCTGCTGCTGTTGGCTGCTGGTAATCGCTTGCGGCAAAGCACCGCTCTGAGCTGCTAAAATTGAAGTCCCTTCTCGTTTTTCGTAGGCTTCAAGTTTTGCTTCCGTCTCTCTAAGTTCCTGAGTTACTTTCGGCAAACGCTGGTTAATTTGGGTGATCGTTGCTCGCAGTCTAGAAGTATTAATACTTTTGCTGTGTTCCACCATTTCGTACATCAGCGTCTTTACTACCGCTTCTGCTTTTTTGCGATCGCCATTTTTGTACAATACTTGAATCAAAGCGCTGGGGTCATTATTCTTACTTGGCATCTTTATCTGCACATCTTTTCCCAGCTTTTTAGCCAAAGCTTGTATTTTTTCTTTCGCTTCTTCTTTGTTTAATTTTTCTTCGGGTTTGATGAGTTTTTCGGCTGCTGGTTCAACCACTCTTGTATCCAGCAGCATATCTTTAGTTATTTCTTGTCCTTCCTGTTGAATTTTAGTAGTAGTCGATGAAAAAATCACGCTCGGTCTGTCGTAGGCCAGCGTACCTATTGCAACGTAAACTGGCGCAGGCTTTGGCTGCACAGCCACTACTCCCGACACGCCAACAGTCACTGCGAGAGTAGCCAGTCCCACCCACTTGTATTGGTCGAAAGCAATTAAATAACGTTTAACAACGGATAAAGTCATGACGATTTTAGATTTTAGATTTTAACTTTTAGATTTTAGATTGCTAATTGTTAACGATAACTAATGATTGCTGACAAATGATACCCATTTCCAAACAAGCTGCAACTGTAGGTAAGTTGTAAACGCATATCGCATAAGTCATTCCCCATCGACAAATGAAAATTGAAAATTGAAAATAGTATGACTACCTATCATTACGTGACGGGCCGAACAAATCTGTCACCCCATTTCTCAACTGCTCAAAGAACAGAATAAATCCCAAAGTATCCCGGAATGGTCGAGTAAAAGTATTGAGTACATAACCAATGCGCTCTACCAGATTCCTACCAATAACAATCACATCATTATCTTCGAGCATCGGGTTCTGAGAAACATTGCCCTCCAAAGCAGCTTTGGCATCTATCGAACGGTTGATTGCTCTACCTTGCTTTTCGTCGAACCGAATCAGGGCTATTTTCCGCAAGTTAGCAAGATTAACAGGTAAGTTGTTGAGAGCATCCAAAAACCTGCTGCCATTTTCTACGTAGAACGAGGTCAAACCACCACTAGCGTAACTCAAAACTCGAACGTAGATCCTGGGCTTAATCAGAGTAGACCGCGAAACAAGAGCTTTGTCGTAGTCTAGGTTTTTGGTACTAGCGTCCAATTCCGGGATGACAATCACATCTCCTGATGCCAAAGGAAAATCGAACAAATCGTTAGCGTTTGCTAGGGGAGTGTAGAGGTCGATTGGTTCCTCCACCGACGAGCCGTCCGTCAGCGTCCGCCGCACTCGTACCGCCCGTAAATCGGCTTTTCCCGTCACTCCCCCCGCAATCACCAAAGCAGCCGAAATTCGACCAGAACCCGCCGGAAGCGTGTAAAAACCCGGTTTGCTGACTTCTCCGGTGACAGTGATTTGGACGGGGACAGCAGCAGCAGCTAGGCTGTACCTGGATGCTAAATCTTGATCGGATTTGCGATCGGGCGTAACCTGTTTATACGGTACGACGATCGCATCTCCATCTTCCAAACGCAAATCCGGCGGAGCAATACCAGTTTGCAACGGTGTCAAAATATCAACAACTTGCTCTGCGACAGCACCTCCCGGCAGAGTCCGCCGCACCCGCACCGCCCGCAGTTCCGCCGTAGGAGTAGTCCCAGCCGCCGCCGCCAGAGCCGCAGGAAGCTGGGGGGTTTGCAGCGGATAAAAACCCGGTCTTGCCACTTCCCCCGTCACCGTCACCACTACCGGGCGCTGAACCAGCAAAGCAGCCGAGACTTGAGGATTTTTGATAAATTGGCCAAAGCGCTCCCGGAGACGCTGCTGTGATTCTTCGACGGTAAGACCACGCACATTTACTGTTCCGATTAGCGGCAGTACAATTACCCCTTCAGGGCTGATTGCACCCGTAAAACCTAGCTCTGGGAAGCGCTGAACTTGAACAGAAATCTGGTCTCCCGGGCCCAGGCGGTAGGGCCGATTCCGAAAAGCTGGGTTAATATCCCGGTTGAAATTGGCAGGCGGCGGTGGCGGTGGCGGTAAACGCAATGGCGGTGGCGCCACGAGTCGCTCGTCTCTTGGAACAACAGATTGAGCTAAAGCGGTTTCCGAAAAATTTTTGCTATTAAAACCCCAGAATACAGCAGCAAAAGATAGAGTCCAAGCAGTTGAATACAGACCTGCCAAGGAAAAAGCGAGGCGATTTTTAATAGTGGATTTTTCCCGCATTTTCAGAGGATTTAAAAAAGTAATATTTTGAATAATGACCTGATTTGTAAGTTTCATCTAAATAGAGTAGCGCGAAAAAACAATAATATCTTTTCAGGGCGGGTTGAACTCGGATCTTTACTAGGAAGCAGTTGATTGTGGCAAAACCCGCCCACTCCCTAGGCCGATTTATTTGCACCTACCTGCTTACTGAAACCGAAAAGTTTCTGTAATTAATTTAGCCTGGATACTTTCGGCAAGAGATTCCAGCAATGGTTGAGCTATCTTAATCTCGCCCTGCGGTTGAATGGGAAGGATGATACTGACAGCAACCCAAGAGGCGCGGCGGTTCGACAGTCTAGCAATACTGTCTTCCCAAAACCAACGGCTGGTTGCTGGAGAACCCCCGTTAGGCCAAGCGTACCATTGCACGACAGCAAAAGTTTGTTGGCGAGTCCAGCTTCGGAAAAACCTGGCTTCGACAGTAGGCGGTGGCTGGTCGGGTATGGGTGCTAATTTAACTGTAAACCTCAAAGTGCGATGAGAATCGGTTTGCCATCGGTGAAATCCATCGATATCTAGCCATTCTACTTGGGGCTGGTTTTTGGGGTAATTTTGAGGCAACAGCAATAAAATGGCAATTGTTTTATCCTTTTTAATTTCTTCAACTAACCATCTGTGAGCGCCAATTTGGACGTTATTCTGAACGCCTATAACCTGCCATCCAGGAATTTTTATCCCGTTTTGGCGCAAACTTCTTAATTGCTTGAGGTTGGCAAGGGTTGGCGGGTTTGTCCAAGGCCACCTTCCCGTCGCGTAGCCGGGAATTGCTACTGCCCCAACTAATACCAGCAAAAACACCAGTACCATAATTTTAGATAATTGATACCGCCGCAGTAGTTTCTGTGCTGAAATCATCTGTTTCATTAATTGCCAGACTGACTTGGGAAATACTTTTCCATCCCGTTGAGGACAAGTACCAATAATCCTAGTATACAAGCAGAATACAAATCTCCGCCCCATCCGGCGTGTAGCCAAGTAAAAAGCGCCTCTCTGTCAGTTCCGTGAAAGTAAGTTAGCAAAGTATTACGAAAAATGTTGGAAGTGATGCTAATAATGGATGTAATCACTAAAAACAAAAGGCTTTTTTTGCGAGAGTTCCAAACTCCCGTCCAATCCAGCAGAATTAAGCTGACATAAAGACTGGTAAACAGCATTTTCAAGCCTGCACAGTGCGGGGCAACTTCTACAATGCGCTCGTTTACGTACAGATAAATTTCTTCCACTCTCACCTTGATACCAATCTTAATTAATATCCAGCCTGATGCTTCAGCAATGAATTGCTGTAAGGGCAAGGCGTAGGGTTCTATGAGGTAAGGAATGTGGTTCGGCGAGGCCAGAAATACGAATAAAAGCGGCATCGCCTGCAATTTCAAGCCGGGAATTCCTTTTAAAGATAAGCAAATGCTGGCCAGCATTACGGGGAGGGATAAATTTACTAAATCGCTCAAGCGACTCAGATAAAAAAGCGTGGCTAGTACCAGCAAAAAGCCTCCCAAAGGATGCGGTGAGTTGGGCAAGCTGCGCCAGGACTTTCGGTTCATCCAAGCAATATAAGCTGCGTAGGGCAAACCAATTAGTCCGTGGCTGAAATATTCGTGTTCGAGGCTGATGCTTTTGTTCAACCAGCCGTCGTACCAGTGTACTAGCAGGGGGGCGTACAGCAGCACTAGGAGCACCGTGATACCTTCCCCCAGGAGGTATCGCTTGAAAACAATGCGAATTCTGCGCTGGATGTGCATGGTTTGAGAAGTTTTAAGATTGCCGCGCTGGATTCGCAACGCTTTCGGGTTTTAAATTATGAGTTAAAGATTTGTTAATTCCCCACCAAAACGCTTTGAGAACCGCACCTTACTGCTTGAAACACCTGCCGCATAAATTTTATGAACAATTAGCAATTCAATGATAGTACGATCGCCCGAACAACTTGCTCGATCTGAGTATTGCTCAATCCGGGATACATTGGCAATGATAAAATCTGTTCGCACAGGGTTTCTGCGTGGGGAAAGTCGCCCCGATTGCCTAAGTTTTGGTAGGCGGGTTGCAGGTGGCAAGGTACGGGATAGTGTATGCCTGTTTGAATGCCGTCTTGGGCGAGTTTTTCCTGAAGCGTGTGGCGGTCGATCGAGCTTTCCTCAGTAATTTTGATAACATAGAGGTGATAAATGTGACCGCTGCTGCTGTGGTTGGCGATCGGTACAATGCCTTTGTGTTTCAATGGTGCTAGTAGAGTATTGTAGTGTTGAGCAGCGTCGGTGCGATCACGATTCCATTTTTCTAAGTAAGGTAATTTAATATTGAGCACGGCCGCTTGCAAATTGTCGAGGCGGCTGTTGCTGCCGATTTCTGTGTGCAAATATTTACTCGGTGCTCCGTAATTGCGGAGAGTTCGCATTTTTTCTGCGAGCTCTGCATCGTTAGTAATTAACATCCCGCCGTCGCCAAAAGAACCGAGGTTTTTGCTGGGATAAAAACTGAACGCTGCTGCTTTACCAATGGAACCCGCGCGGTATCCTTCTCTGGAAGCTAGATGCGCTTGGGCGGCATCTTCAAATATGATTAAATCGTGGCGGTTCGCAAAATCTAAAAGCTGCCGGGGCGATACCATTTGACCGTAGAGGTGTACGGGGATAATTGCTTTAGTTTTCGAGGTAACTGCTGTTTCGGCTGCTGTGAGGTCAATCAGGGCGGTTTCCGGGTCACAATCTACAAGAATAGGTATAGCTTTGGCTTGGAGGACGGCGATCGCGGTGGCGATAAAAGTGTTAGCGGGTATGATAATTTCGTCGCCCGGATTAATGCCGCAAGCTTGGAGTCCCAGAGCGATCGCATCAGTTCCACAAGCCACTCCTACGCCGTATTTTACTCCTGAAGCTGCTGCAAATGCTGTTTCAAATTCTGTCAGTGATTGACCTAAAATAAAGTCTCCTTCCTGGATAATTTTTCCAATAGCTTCTGCTATTTGGGAGTGGATTGGCTGGTGTTGCAGGGAGAGATTTACAAACGGAACTTTTGGCGGGCGCTTACTCATAAACTATCGGAACCTAATTATTTATATTAACATTTAAGGGCAAATAGCTTTTAAAATATTTTAACCGCAGAGGGCGCACAGTAGCAGAGGGGAAATGGAGATTTTTTACGGCAGAGCTGCGCCTCATGTACTTTTTTTGACTCAGCAAATAAATGAAAGTTTTTCGGTAATATAGAAGCAGATAATGGTACGACAAGCATCAAAATCATGGAATACAAAAAACTCGGCGACAGCGACTTATCAGTATCGGAAATCTGTTTGGGCACGATGACTTACGGCCAGCAGAATACCGTTGAGGAAGCGGCCCAACAGCTCGATTTTGCGATCGATAGAGGTGTCAACTTTATCGATACGGCAGAAATGTATCCCGTCCCTGGAAAGCCGGAAACTCAGGGAAAAACAGAGGAATATATCGGCGAATGGTTGGCGAAACAGCAGCGGGATAAAGTCATTATAGCGACTAAAGTGGCGGGCAGAAGCACTCGATTAAAGTGGATTCGGAAAGGGAAAAATCAGATCGATCGCCCAAATGTCGAAAAAGCCCTGAATGACAGCCTGAAGCGCTTGCAAACTGACTACATCGACCTGTATCAGATCCACTGGCCCGATCGCTACGTGCCGCTATTTGGCGCGCCGGATTACGACATTGCCCAAGAGCACGAAACTGTACCGATTTTGGAACAGTTAGAAGTATTTGCTGACTTAATAAAAGCTGGCAAAGTTCGCTATTTGGGTTTGAGCAACGAGACGCCGTGGGGAGTTTGCGAGTTTTGCACGTTGGCGGAAAAACACGGATTTCCGAAAGTTGTTTCTATTCAGAATGCTTTCAGTTTGACCAATCGCACATTTCACCTAAATTTAGCAGAAACTTGCCGTTTTAAAAATTTGGGATTGATGGCTTATAGTCCTTTAGGATTTGGGCTGTTAACGGGTAAATACTTGAATGGAATTCCCGAAAATTCTAGGTTGGCTTTATTTGCGGGATTTGGTCAGCGTTACGATAAAACTAATCTGAACGATGCGGTGAAAGCGTATGTTGAGATTGCGGGGAAACATGGGATAAGTCCGGCGCAGATGGCTTTGGCGTATGTGCGATCGCGCTGGTTTGTAACTAGCACTATTATCGGTGCAACCAGTCTCGAACAGTTGGAGGAAAATATCGGTAGTTTGGAGGTGAATTTGGATCGGGAGATTGTAGCGGAAATCGATGCGGTGTACGCTAAGTATCCGAATCCGACACCGTAAGTTTATTAGTAGGTTGGGTTGAGGTAACAAAACCCAACTTACCACTTTAATATGCGAAAATTACATAGACAGAACTTAGGCACTCCGCCAAAGAAACCGGGTTTTTTAGTGAATCTGCCGGCTGTAACGAAGTTTTATCGCAAAAAACCCGGTTTCTGAGTTCCCCTGCGTAAGTTTTAGTTGAGAAACTTTGCAACTTCTGGTTGGGAAAAGGTTTTTGAATGCGATCGCACTCAAGCATTAGATGTGCTCAGAGGTTTTCTTCAGGAAGTGATGCAGCTAGCTGTAGATAAGGGTTACATCACGCTGTCCGAGAAGGAGGAATTTATTCGTCCGGCTTTTGCTAGCAGTAAGGATGCTGTGGTATTAGGCAAGTAGTTGGTTTGGGTGGTGTTTTGGGCGATCGACCTTTTTTATATATTTCTGAAACCCTTGCCCTATCTGCCCGCAATCAATTCACTCAGGTTTCAATTCTTAATAGAGATTTAGGTTGATTGTGGCATCCATTTTACCCATAACGCGGTAGACTGCGCTATTCAAGCCTATTAGATTAAAGCGGCATCGGATGTCGGCAAATTGAGGTTGAGTTGGCATCCACTTTACCCATAGCCCGGTAGACTGCACTATTCAAGCCTATTAGATTAAAGCGGCATCGGATGTGGGCAATCGGATGTTTAAATCTCCGTAATAAAGAAAACAAACGGTCTTATTTATATTTGACAATAGACCGATTTAATGGTAAATTCTTAAAATACAAGCTCAAACAAAACTTCCTCACATTGCCAAGTGTAAGAAAGACAATGCTTTAATGTCTTGTAGTTTTTGCAATAGCAAATGATATCTGATATGGAAAAGGCCCGCCTGAAGTAACGATTCAGACAGAGGCCTTGCTTTAGCTAGCAAACTCACGGTGGTTTGACATCTCAACTTCAGACCACCACAAGTCAACGTAACTTTTGAAATATATGTCCCATAATTATACTCCACAATGCGAGTCGTTGTACACCAACCTTCGGCGGACTAAGAAAACCCTCTCTGTTTTGGCGGAGTCGAACCGCGCTTTGGCGAAGTCGAACCGCGCTTTGGCGCAGTGGAACCGCAGTCTGCTTGAGGAAAACGAAGCAAAGGATGAAACTATCAAAGCTAAGGATAAAACTATCCAATCCTTTGAGCAAAAAGTCCTTGAACAGCAACAAGAAATAGATGACTTGAGGCGCGAACGTGATTGGCAGCCTAATGCCTGGGATAACGATGGTTTATCAAACGCAGATTGTCACGATCGCGAATATGCAGCATACCGACTAGGAATCTGATAGAAAGTACGATCGCCCTTCCCATCCAAAAAATAGGACAATGGTAAAGGGCGATCGCACTTCACCCTAAAATCTTTCTCAACTAAACCCATGAGTACAATTCGCTTACAACTAGCCGAATACTTGAAATGTCGAGGTTTCACCCCCGAAAACTTAGTCGAAGCTGTGGGCGAAACACTCAATCCTGAAACCGTATACCAACTGATCGAAAAAGCCGAAAACCTCAACCATCTAGACTTATCCGTCCTAGCCGCCATTATAGATGGCTTGAGCAAACTCAATGGTTTTCCAGTCGGCATCGCAGAAGTGCTAATATTTTTTCCTGACATTTCCGAGGCAGCATTGGCAAAATCGCCTTGGCGTCAACTTTACCTCGTCGATAATGAAATTCCTCCCTATGATTGGGGAGATGTAGACCCCCTCGAAGGCACAAAGCCTGTGCGTTTTATTCCGGGAGTTGGCATAGTAATTCTGGACAATGAAATTGCAACGAATAGCAAAGAAGATATCCAGCCATTTACTACAATTACCTCCGATTCAGAATTCATGGCGGGAAAACCTTGCATTCGCAACTTACCGATAACTGTTGAAACTATCATCTCAATGATGGCGTCTCACTATTCGACAGCAGAAATACGCCAAACTTATCCAGAACTTGAAGAAGAAGACTTTAAAGAAGTTCTAGCCTATGCTGCGTGGCGGATTAAAGAAACAAACCCGATCGACCTTGGCAATAAAAAGGTAGAGAAAATTTGTGAGTCAGCTACCTAATACGATCGCACTTTTTGCTGTTTTTCCTGCAAAAACTCCGCAAAATCGCAGACTTCAGCCACTAACTCGTCAGGTAAATTATTTAAAACCGACAGTAAATGCTCTCGAATCCCCATCATTTCGTCGGCAGATTTTACTAATTGCAACTGATGCGGATAAACTGTTTCAACACCAATCGTTTCCATAAATGCGCCCGGTTCATCCTGAGTTGCAGGCACAAAATCCCCGCCCACTTCTGCTTTCACCCATCCGCCAAATAATTCTACTAAATAAGCTTCACCATTCTTGAAAACCTCAACAATTGTCCCGGCTGTTTGTGGCGGTGCAATCTCGCCATCAGCGAGGGCGACTCCTTCGGTTAAAGTCACTGCATCCAATAACTGAAATTTGCTCATTGCTGTCTCCCAAAGCGTTGAGGAAATGCGGTAACAAATCTAGCAATATCTTCACCAAATAAAACAATCCAACCTGTACGGATTTGCCAAGATACTCCCGATCGCCCTGTAACTAAAATAATAGCTTGGTAGCGTTCTCCATAGTCATTCTGTCCGACTGGCTGTAACAATTCTAGCGAGATTTGGGCTATAATTGCGTCTCGAATCGCCTCCGGTGACTCAAACCCCATTACCTCCCGCCAGAATTTCTGCTTATCTCCGCCTACTCCTGCTTCCGTGGCACTGCTAAAGAGATATTGCGCCTTAGCAATGGGAAACTCTAAACGAGTGGGTGCATTCATAGCATTGAGGTTGAGAGTTGATAGTGGAGACTAGCTTTAATATCCTCCGCTTCCAAATAGGGATAAGCTGCCAAAATTTCCTCTACACTCATTCCATTTGCTATTAAACTCACTACCAAAGAAACAGTAATTCGCATTCCTCGAATGCAAGCTCTTCCTCCCATAATTTTTGGATCGAAGGTAATGCGATCGAACATCATATCCTCCCACTCTTCCTTAATGTCCCAATAGCTTATCCCGCAAATGCTTAATCCGATCGCGCAATTTACCCGCCTCCTCAAACTCCAACTTCTTAGCCGCCGCCTTCATCTGCGCTTCCAACCGCCCGATTAACTGAGGAATCTCATCCAAAGATAACTCGTTTACCTGTTCGTAAACCTCCTCCAACTGCTGAGAATTCAGCTTGCGCGACACGTCCAAAAACGCCAAAATCGCATTACTTGATCGCTTTTTCGCGATCGGCTGCGGCGTAATTCCGTGCATCTTATTGTACGCTAGCTGAATCCCCCGGCGGCGGTCCGTTTCGTCGATCGCCTTAACCATACTATCCGTCAAATTATCCGCGTACAAAATAGCCTGTCCCTGAACGTGCCGCGCCGCCCTTCCAATCGTTTGAATCAACGAACGTCCCGATCGCAAAAACCCCTCTTTATCCGCATCCAAAATTACCACCAGCGAAACTTCCGGCAAATCCAAACCTTCCCGCAGCAAGTTAACACCAATCAATACATCAAACTTACCATCCTGCAAATCTTGGATAATTTCGATGCGTTGAATCGACTGAATTTCCGAGTGCAAATACCGGACTTTAATCGCCCTCTCCTGCAAATATTCGGTTAAATCTTCCGCCATCCGCTTCGTTAAAGTCGTCACCAACACTCGCTCGTCCCGACTTACTCTCTCCTTGATTTCCCCCAACAAATCATCAATTTGTCCTTCCGTCGGGCGCACAAAAATTGTCGGATCTACTACTCCCGTAGGGCGAATTACTTGCTCTGCAACTCTGCCTTCCGATATTTCCATTTCCCAATCCCCAGGCGTAGCAGAAACAAAGATGCACTGATTCTCTTTTGCCCAGAATTCCTCTGCTTTTAAAGGGCGGTTATCGGCCGCGCTGGGCAAGCGGAAACCGTGTTCGATCAATACTTTTTTGCGCGCTTGGTCGCCGTTGTACATTCCCCGAATTTGCGGCACGGTGACGTGAGATTCATCTATCACCAACATCCAATCTTTCGGGAAATAATCAATCAAACATTCTGGCGGTTCCCCCGCATTTCTCCCTGCTAAATGCCGCGAATAATTCTCGACTCCGTTGCAGTAACCTACCTCGCGCAGCATTTCTAAATCGTAGCGTGTGCGCTGTTCCAACCGCTGAGCTTCTAATAGTTTCCCCTGTTTTTCAAATTCTGCCAGTCGGTCTTCTAATTCGAGTTCTATTCCTTGGCAAGCAGCCTCTAATTTATCTTCTGCCGTGACAAAGTGGCGCGCTGGATAAATATTTAAAGCCGTTGAACTTTGCAGGATTTTACCTGTTACGGGGTCAACGTAGCGAATGGCATCAATTTCGTCGCCGAAGAATTCAACGCGAATAATTCTATCTTCGTAAGCGGGGCCGATTTCCAAAACATCGCCTTTGACGCGAAATTTGCCTCTGCCTAAATCTATGTCGTTGCGGCTGTATTGGACGTTAACTAAATCGCGCAAAACTTGCCGCTGGTTGACTTCCATTCCTACTCGCAAAGGAATAGCCGCTTTCAGGTATTCTGCGGGCATTCCCAAACCGTAGATGCAGCTAATTGAAGCAACTACAATCACGTCGCGGCGTTCAAAGAGCGATCGCGTGGCTGAGTGTCGCAACATATCGATCTCGTCGTTAATTGCTGCTGTTTTCTCAATGAAAGTATCGGTGACGGCGATGTATGCTTCAGGTTGGTAGTAGTCGTAATAACTGACAAAGTATTCGACTGCATTGTTCGGGAAAAAATTTCGCAGTTCGTTGCACAGTTGAGCTGCCAGGGTTTTGTTGTGTGCTAGGACTAAGGTTGGTCTGCCAACTTTTTCAATCACCGAGGCAATGGAGAAGGTTTTGCCCGTACCTGTAGCGCCGAGTAAGGTTTGAAATCGATCCCCGGCTTCGATGCCTTTGACAAGTTGCTCGATCGCTAGCGGTTGGTCGCCTGTGGGCTGGAAGGGCGCTTGCAATTGAAAAGATGCTGCCGCAGTTACCATAGGAAAATGTAGCTATTACCCATAAATCTTAACAAAAATGCAGAGATTCTGCAATTTCGTTAAAAAAATAGTTAGACTTTGTAATATTATTTTAATCATCGGCCGAAATAGAAAGCAGAAAGCCCACAAAAGCAGTTGTCCGAACCCAGCAATCAACAGCAATAAACGAGGAAAAGAATTATGGATACGAGGAGCACAGGTACAGGCAAAGGCAAAGCGATCGCCCGCCGCGGCAAAGGAGGTTCCAAAAGCCAACCGACAGAACCCACGGATGCCAAAGCAACAGGAATTCAACTTTATCAGCCGCCACACCTGCATGACAACCGCCCCGTGGGGCCAGACGATTTTACCATCAGCGAGATCGTCTCGATATCGGGGGAGCGCCCGATCGGCACTAGCACCCTGCACATCAGCGAAACCTACGGCATTGTAGGCAATCGCCCGGTCGAATCCAGCGACTTTGAAGTGGTTGCTACACTCGGCAATCGCCCGATCGGTTCCAGCGCCATGCAAGTCAGCGAAATGTTCAGTATGTCCGGTGCCCGCCCTATTGGCATCAGCACTCTGCACATTGATGAAGTTTACTCCACAATGGGAGGAAACCGCCCTATTGCCTCAAACGAAATTGACGATAGCTCGGCATTAATGGGCTTCTTAGATTAATTAGTCATTAGTCATTAGTTATTAGTTTTTCGCTGTTAACTAATGACTGATTAAACTTTTTATACAAGTTATTGAGGAACCGGATCGAGCAATTGAATCGTCTCAAGTGATTTATTTAAACCTGCCAATTTTAATAGTCGGCGTTGCGGATTTATGGTATGAACAACTCAATCTGCAAAAAATGAAACAAGCGCTTCAGGGGGCATCTCAAGGAAAGCAGCCAAGCCCAAAATTGGAGTTAGGAGCCAGGAGGAAAGAGTAAGAAGGAAGGAGGAAGAAGGATGGAGCCAGAAGAAGTGTTTTTACAAATAAGAGATGCTCCCGCGCTTCAGAACATTTTCGGAATTTCCCAGTTATCTATTTTCATCCCGTGATTCATCAACGCCCTAGAAGTGATTTTTACCCTAAATGAGAGGGAATATCAAACCGTGTCTATTTGGATTATTCGTCATGGTCAAAGTCAATCCAATGCAGGGTTGGCAACTATTGGACCCCATGAAAACGCCTTAAGTGAATTGGGCGATCGACAATCAAGATGTATTCCAACCGCCGTTAAACAAACTCCCGACTTGATTGTGACTTCACCTTATCTAAGAACACAACTCACTGCTCAACCATTGATTGAAAAATTTCCACATACACCCGTTGAGGTTTGGCAAGTTCAGGAATTTACCTATCTGGGTCTACAGTTCGACCAACCAACCACAATCCTGGATCGCAAACCTCTGAGCAAAGCTTACTGGGATCGCTGCGACCCTGAATATGTCGATGGAACCAACGCCGAATCCTTGGTCCAACTGATGGAACGAGTCCGAACTTTCATAAACCAGTTACAACAACAATCCGGTTTTGTAGTTGTCTTTTCACATGGATTTTTTATCAAAGCAATGCTGTGGCAGATGTTGGCTAACCCAAAGTTAATTGATGCCGTTGCGATGAATCGGCTTTTGGGATTTTCGCGAGGATTTCCAGTACCGAATGCGTCAATTTTGCAGATGGAATTTGATTCAGGTGGGATACCTCATTGGAGTTCCTTCATGACCAATCATCTGCCACCGGAGCTAGAATCGGTAGCACCTGATGCAACTGTGGCCAGTGATGCAGGCGATCAACCCTCGTAACCTACCTTCACTGGAACAATGCCCCAACTAACGCCTGAGTGGCGTTCCTGATTTATGGTATGAACGACTCAATCTGCAAAAAATGAAACAAGCGCGTCAGAACATCTTCGGAATTTCCAACTTATCTATTTTCATACCGTGACTCAGCAACGCCAACAATCTTTTCGCCATTGTTAAATACATCAACTGGGTCATGAAAAGCACGAGCGAAAAAGCGCTACAAATCTCTATTCCTAATGCGGTCACAGGTTAGCCAAAGAACTTGAGTTCGCTGGCAAAGCGAACTACTCAATCCACAAAATCTCACTTTTTAGTTACAACAAGAGTGTCCGATATGTTGGCAGGAGAGCGATTAAATATTAAAATATTTTTGGTAAGTGGTAACAGTTCTAGCAGAAGACCTTCGGCAGAAAACTATCCCAGCAATAATTTCAACAATTAATAACGTCCTCAGCGTCTTCGCGGTTGCTATAACTCTTAATAATTCACAACATTTAACAGTTGATATTTCACATTTGACAGTTCAAGGGCTAATGACTACTGATATCGTTTGCGGTTGCATCGGTATTGTTTAAATGTCTAAACAGTCAGTTGTTCCGAAATCATAATTTTAGTCAACAGTCAACAGTCAACAATATCTTGCTCGTGCAAGCAGAATAGATATGACTAATAACTACTTCCCCAGACCCTGATATTTGCTCAATAAAGCAGCAAAGCGCTTGTAATCCACAGGCTTCCTCACATACTCCGCCGCTCCCAATTCCAAACCCTGATTTTGGTCGTCCAAAAAAGTTATCATAATCACTGGAATATCAACCAAATCTCGATCGGCTTTCAACGCCGACAGCACCGCCCAGCCGTCCATACTTGGCATCATCACGTCCAGAATAATCGCGTCCGGCAGCAAATTCTTAGCCAACATCAGCCCCCCTTGACCGCTAGCCGACGATCGCACCCGAAATCCCTGTTTCGACAAGCAGCGGGTCATCAAATCCCGCGCGTCCGGATCGTCGTCAATCACTAGGACAGTAGCAGCATTGGGCAGCTCCAGCGCTTGCGATCGTACTGCTTTTTGCTTCGCTTCAGTCGATTCTGCACTCGTTTCTAAATCGTCGTCGGAAGACTTCGGCTGCATTTCTGCGGTTTCTCGATCGTCCTGCGCTTCTTTCGGGCTTGTAACCGCAATCGGCAACCGGATCGTAAAACTAGAACCGCAGCCAAACTCGCTATCAACCGTAATGTCGCCGCCCATCATCTGGCAAAACTTCCGGCTAATTGTCAGCCCCAAACCGGTGCCGCCGTATTTGCGGGTAGTAGAATCGTCCGCTTGAGCGAAAGCTGCGAACAGCCTCGACACCTGATCCTCAGTCATGCCGATGCCGGTATCGGTTACTTGAAAGACGATCGCAGGCTGTTGACACCGAGAAAAAGCTGCCGAGAGTTCTTCGGAATTGTCGAGCGGCAAAACCTCCCCTTCTTCTTTCCAAACATTAATCGTAATTTTGCCTCGATCGGTAAACTTAGCAGCATTGGTCACCAAATTCAACAGCGCTTGCCGCAGCTTTGACAAATCGGAGTATATCGTGCCAATATTGCGATCGCAATTGACCATCAAAGTATTGCCATTTTTCCCTAGCTGGGGTTGAACAGTAGTGACAACCTCCTCGATCAAATTCCACACCTCAAAAGTCTCCAAGAAAAGAGTCACCTTTCCTGCTTCAATTTTAGAAATATCCAGGATGTCACTAATAATGGTGAGCAACTGCTTGCCTGCCATATTAATGCTTGCCAAATCCATCACAAACTCTTCTTCGCCGAGTTCCAGAGCCTCTTCTTGCAGCAGCTCGCTGTACCCAATAATCGCATTCAAGGGCGTCCGCAACTCGTGAGTCATATTTGCCAAAAAAGTGCTTTTCGCCCGGTTAGCAGCTTCGGCAGCGTTCTTAGCAACTTCCAATTCGCGCGATCGTTCCTCTAGCTGCCGCTGCCGCACTTCCAAACCGTTGAGCAAACTGCTAATTTGCTGAGCCATTGTATTGAGAGTAGAAGATAGCACCCCGATCGCGTCATTAGAAACCACCGGCGATCGAGCCGTCAAATCACCGCTCGCCATCTCTTCGGCAGTTTCCCGCAGCAAGCCGAGATTCCGAATAATTGCCGACACCGACACAAAAGCCACTATCCCCGCGATCAAACTCAAACCCAAAGCTGCCAGCAGCCAGTGCTGAGTGCGGCTCGCCACAAAGAGAGTTTGCTGCACCAGCACCGCCATTGCTGCCTCAGAAACCCCAGCCCCCGGATGTGAGGCAGCCTCTATTGTCAGCAAATAGTTCTTCATCTCCACAGAACCCATCCACCCAACTCCCACCGCCATCCAAGTTATCAGCACCAAGATCACAAACAACCCGCTCAAAGACGCCCGAGTTCCCAGAGCAATTCCCCTCGTAGCCAGTGCCGCCGCCCAAGGATAGCCTTTGAGAAAAGGATCTGGCTGCACCGGTGCGCCGGAATTCCAAATTTCCTCAATTTGACCGTCCAACCTCACCTTACCAATCCGTACTGTTTTCCAGGTATGCTGCGTTTGGGCATCTATTTTTACCTTGCCCGATGGCGCTGCAAACTCAATATTTTTAGCAGCAGCCCTGACTTTAACCACATCTGTCGAACCAGCTTTTTCTACTGCTTGCTTCCACAGGTAAACGCCCAAATAAGCCGCTTCGATCGGGTCATCCGTGACTCGATTTTCCCCGTATCGGGCTTTATAAGCCTTGACAAATTTACGATTTTCCGGTGTATCCACCGTTTGAAAATAGTTCCACACCACCAAATGTCCGGCAATATTGGACGGCCCGATCGCCCGCACTTCTTCTTCTGCTACGCTGACCGACATCACTGGCAAATCATCGGGTTTCACGCCAGCTTCCCGCAACTTTTGGAAAAAAGCCACATTGCTGTCCCCGTTGAGAGTGTTGAGAATAGCATCTGGTTTCACTGCTAAGATATGTGCGATCGCCTCGCCCACTTCCCTCGATCCCAGCGGCAGATACACTTCCCCCGCTAACTCTCCCCCCTGTGCAGCCAGTTGAGCTTTCACAATCCGATTTGCCGTGCGGGGAAAGAGATAATCCGAACCCAACAGGAAAATTTTCCGCTTCCCCTGTGCCAGCAAGTAATTCACCCCAGGCACAATCTGTTGGTTTGGGGCAGCACCAGTGTAGACAATATTCGCACACTGTTCTAGCCCTTCATATTGCACCGGATAGAACAGCAACCCTTTGCCCTGGTCGAAAGCCGGCTGTACAGCTTTGCGGCTCGCCGAAGTCCAACAGCCAAATACCACCGCCACCTGAGCTTCTAAGAGCAATTGCTTAGCTTTTTGAGCAAAAGTTTGCAAATCGCTGGCTCCATCTTCTATAACCGCTTCCAAGGGGCGTCCGAGCACCCCTCCTGCCACATTAATTTCCTCAACAGCCAACAGCGTCGCATCTTTAACAGAAATTTCGCTGATGGACATCGTGCCCGTCAGCGAATGCAACACACCTATTTTGATCGGCTCACGAGTCGGGCCGGCTGCTGCGAGGGGTTTACTGCTCCTTGATCCCATAGGGTTTTAGATAATTTTTACCAAAAAATGGGGTTTAAAGCCCCGCACTTAAGTGCGGCTTTTATCTAGGACTTTCCTTAATAAAAAGTGCTGAGGTTTGATATAATCATACCATGATAGTAAGAGAAGCCAAGCTAAAAAATGGAACGAGAGACCAATACTGTGCACTTGATGAAGCCATCCGAACAGGCGAGTTCATTAGAAACAAAGCTGTCAGATTTTGGATGGACAACGCAGATGTTAGTAAGGCCATCTTGTACGTACTCGGCAAAGATATTGCCTGCATAGCGCTTTCGCGAAAAAGCTCTAGTCAGCCGCCCGTCAAGCCAGTGCCGAATGCGCTGGGGCTTCTCTATCTAGCTTCTATAGCCGCTGTAAAAAAGGCGAGAAAAGGAAGGGTTATCCTAAATTCAAAAAGCACTGTCGCTCTGTACAGTACAAGGTGTCAGGCTGGAAACTAAGCTGTTGTACATTTAAAGTGTGATACGATCATTACCCTTGTTTTTGATTTTTCGCTCCCATTGAATTATTAATTGTCCTTATTTTAAGAGGATCTTCCATAAATAATCTAGCTCTTCAATTGATGTAAATAGCCTATGGGCAATACATTCTTTGGTCTAAGGCAATACTAATTCAATTTAGTTATAGTCTCTGCTGTATTTTGGAATAAATTATAAACAAAAATCACGCATTTCTGTTTCATTTTTTTTAGGTAGTCTTCTTTCTTATGAAAACTAGCATTATCAAAAAAACTCACTATTTTTGCTTTGTTTTTAGCCACTTGTGAGGCTGGATTACCTGTTTATACCCATTCATTAAGTAGCTCTTTATGAAAAACTTTTAGCACTTAATAAAAATTATGTGAATTACCTTTAGTGATAAATTCTACCCACCTTTTTTTATCTGAATACCTCACTCCTCTTATTACATTAACTATTCCCTTTCTTCTGTCTCCTCTGACATTTTTTCGGATGCCTTTTTTACACCTGTTCTTTCTTCAGATGACTCTTAAACTAAATCCACTCTCCTACCCCAACCCGACCTGTAATCGTTCTGTAGTTAATTTTTCTATTTTTAAATATTCCGCTATTTTTATTTTAAACGCTTTTATTTCGGGATTTCTATGGGACTCTAGGCTATACTTTCCCCAAATGTAAACATACTTTTTTTTCTTTAATATCCTCCGAACTTATCCTCCACTTAATTTTATTCCTGTGGATTCCTCTAAGTATGTTGCTAGTCTCTGCGAGAGCATCTCCTATTTGTAATAACACTTCTTCTG
Source organism: Microcoleus sp. Pol17C6 (assembly GCF_036701145.1). Taxonomy (NCBI): domain Bacteria; kingdom Bacillati; phylum Cyanobacteriota; class Cyanophyceae; order Oscillatoriales; family Microcoleaceae; genus Microcoleus; species Microcoleus sp. Pol17C6. The sequence goes on along the minus strand of NZ_JAUBQH010000019.1, from coordinate 48,896 downwards.
GCTCCTTCCTTCTTCCTCTTTCCTCGCAGCAAGAGAGCCTCGCAGCAAGAGAGCCTCAAAACTCCAATTTCTAGCTTGGCTGCTTTCATTGAGATGCTCCCGTCTCTGCGCTGTTTATCTGACAAAATCATCTCCTAATTCTTGAGGGTCTCTTTATATGGTTGTTAATAATATTTCTATCAATCCCGGTTTCAACAGTGTCGGTAATTGAAAATACAAATAATTGCCACTACCCGTCGGCATGACAATCATCATATCCCGTTTTTGTAAAGCAGCTTCGACAATTTCCTGCAGCCCCGAGTTCAAAGAGTCATAGCCAAAAAAATTTTTGAGCACTTGTTCCAGGGACAGTGGCACAGAAGATGTTGGCGGATGAGACGCTGACATTTGCAGTAGTTGGTTGTTGGATTCTACAGTCTTTCATGCTTTTGGAGAACAAATACACTGAGTGCGATCGCACAAAATTCGTTAAGCAGAGAAACGGATACTTTTAATCCGGGTTTAGACCCATAGTGATGGGTAGGGATAGTGATGGGTAGGGGCCCTCACAGAAGTCACCCCCAAATGAAAGGCCGTTATCAACAGCAGAATTTTCCACTTTACTTTAATTCGTTACATACCCAGGGTAAGGTCATCTAATTTGGTATAGTATGAACTTGACAAATCAAACAATATCAGCATAAGTGACATGGTATAATATGAACTTGACATCAGAGCAAGATAAGTGTGATAACACCAATACGGCCGTTGAAACACTCAAAAAATTAAGTTTTATGTCGGAAGGATTTGATACTCAATCTGCCGAGACCAAGAAAAGTTTTCTTGCTCAGAAAAAGCCTACAAAAGTAGCATTCATTGGAGCTATTCAACAGAGCTTAGTGGAGTATTTTGGAGAGTTCAAATACCCAATAATAGAGCGGACTAAGAAATATCAACTCACAGACATTATCGCACGAAAATTCGTCAAGTCTGGTCTGCTCCAGTTGCTGCCATTGTAGTTCTTTACCAGCCTCGACTATGGGCAGGACTTCAGAGTGTTGTTATGGTTGTCCGGATGCGTCATCTTTGGAATCAAGCTAGCCGTGAAGTTCAGTTTTATCTGATTTGTTTACACAGTGATGCTCAACTTTTAGGTCGAGCTATCCAAAAAGATTCGGGGATGGAAAACCACGCTCACTGGACAGGTTTATTGTACTTTTGCAGAAGATTCTTGCGGCATTCGCTCTTTCCACAGTCCCCATAATTTTTCTCTCCTCCGGCGCATTGCTCTCAATGCCCTCAATCGCGAATCGGCTTACAAACGTAGTCTCGGACCAAAAATGAAGCGGACGGGTGTGGACAACAATTATATGATTAGAGTTTTCCCTTCTTGTTTCATTGACTCTACATTAGATTCCTCTGAGTCCTTATGTCAAGCAGGATTGAGCTGCTTTTAGCCTGGGTCACATAGCCAGATTAGATGGTAAATTAATTGCTTGAATTGCTGCTACAAACTAACAGCAATCAATATTTCTTTACCACGATCGGGCCCTGGACTTCACAAACAAGCGCCGAAAATTGATGGTTTTTTGCATCCTGAAGGGAAATTTTTACGTAGATATACGTATACCGGGCAGAACATTGACCTCCCCAGCTTCACAGAATCTTCATAATTATGCCGTAATAATACGGTAGATTTATAAAGATTCGGTAAAGATTGCCCTTACAGGTAGCCAAAATCACGATTCTGTAAGTTAAACTGGGAGCCAACCAAAACCACACTTACGTAATCACCACACAATCCTGAAAAAACGCAATTTTATATATCCTAAAGGCGTTGAAGGGATGTCGTAACTAAGGGGTATTCGTCGGACATATCGACAAACAGTTTTTAAGCCAACTAGGTTGCAACTAAACCAATAAAAATTGCTCATAACCGGGTTAGTTGTAATTCAAAAAAAATGTTTCTTTTTTTTTACAGGGTAAGTTATGAAAAAAAAATTAGGGGTTGAAAATCACATTTTTAAAACCAGAGAAGCCTTGGAAAATTTTCCGGCTATTCAGAATTTTTTCGAGGAAGTCGGTGCAGAACCGACATTAGTGACGAAATTAAATACAGCCTGTGAAATTTGTGAGTTTCAGCTCGGAGATGAAATCACTCAATATCAAACATCAGATAGCAACAATTTCATTGAAAAAGAACAGAGCGATCGCAATTTTTATTTAGTTTGCGAGGGAAGAGTCAGGCTACTAGCGGTAGAAGCCTCTCAACAGCAGGAAATTTCGGCGGTGGTACTGGAAGTCGGAGCAATATTTGGGACAGATAACCTATTTCTTGACAGCGGACTGCCTTACAGGGCAATTGCGGCTGGCACTTGCCAAATCGGTCGAATAGCGGCCACCACCTTGCAGGTTATTTTAGAGGAATTCCCGCAACTGCAACAGCACTTGCAGCAAGAATTTCAAGAGCGACAGCGGTTAATATTTTTCAAAACACAAACAGATTTGCGATCGCTCGCTCCCCATCAACAACAGCTTCTGTGGCCGCACTTACTTCCTTACATAGAAGAAAGCCGAATTCCTGCCGGAGTTTCCCTCGCTGAGCATTGCCAAAACTCCAACAATCATTTTTGGCTCCGCAGGGGTCAAATTCAAGGTCAAGCACCGCCAATTCTCGGCAGTAAGTGGGAACATTCAGACGTAAAGAGCGACTGGATAGCGGTAACAGACCTGCTAATTTACCAGCTTAGCAGCGAACAGTGGCAAATCGCCAACGCCACAATTAATTCCGAAAGCAATTCCCGCCCTAAAATCATCCGCAAACCTCCAATTTTAAGCTTAGTAACGCCGCCCCAAGATGCTAGCTCAACCTCACCAACCGAGCCATCAAAATTAACCGCAGTTGCTCAGCAAAAACCCGCAACCGGAATCATCAGCTTTCCCAAACCCAAGCAGCGGCGCTGGTTGAGCAGCAGACACCCATTCATTCAACAACAGAGCTCAGCAGATTGTGGAGCTACTTGCTTAGCAATGATTAGCGAATATTGGGGTAAAAAATTCAGCCTAAATTACTTGCGGGAATTGGCAGAAATCGGCCGCAGTGGCGCGTCGCTCAAAAGTCTGGCAAAAGCAGCGGAAAGGATGGGATTTCAAACCCGTCCCGTGCGAGCTTCTTTAACTCCGTTGCGGAATCAAAATCCCTGGATCGCTCACTGGCAAGGCAATCACTACGTGGCAGTTTACCGCTTTAAAAATCAACAGGTTTTAGTGGCCGATCCGGCGGCTGGCAAGCGGTGGATGAGCATTAAAAATTTTACCGAAAATTGGACTGGGTACGCCTTAATTTTAGACCCGACAGCGGAACTATACCGCAATCACAGTGCCGAACATCAAGGCATTAAAATTAAAGATTTTGTTGGCATAGTCTGGCCCTACCGCGCTGCAATCGCCCAAATTCTCATCCTCTCCTTGTTGCTCCAAATATTTGGTCTAGTTACTCCCCTATTTACCCAAGTAATTCTCGACCAAGTGGTTGTCAGCAAAAGCATAGTAACTCTGCACGTTTTTGCGCTCGGACTGCTGCTGTTTAGTGTTTGGCGAACGCTGTTGGGTGCAACGAGACAGTATTTGCTGGATTATTTGTCGAACCGCATTGACCTGACTTTAATTAGCGGCTTTATCAGTCACACTCTCAGTTTGCCGATCAAGTTTTTTGAATCTCGTCAGGTGGGCGATATCTTGACGCGGGTTCAGGAAAATCAAAAAATTCAGGCATTTTTGACTCGCCAAGCTATTACGGCTTGGTTGGATGCTTTGATGGCTGTAGTTTACATCGGACTGATGGTTTACTATAACTGGCGTCTGGCTTTGTTGGTGCTGGCGTTGATTCCGCCGATCGTGATTTTGACTTTAGTCGCAACTCCCTTTCTGCGAAAAGTGTCCCGGGAGATTTTTACCGAAAGTGCCAAGCAAAATTCATCTTTGGTGGAAATGATTACTGGGGTGGCGACGGTTAAGGCAACTGCTGCTGAGCGAGAAATGCGCTGGCGCTGGGAAGACCAATTAACCTGCATGATTAATGCTAAATTTCGCGGGCAGAAGTTGGCGAATTCTTTGCAGGTGATTGGGGGTGGGATTAATACTTTGGGGAGTACGGCTTTGCTGTGGTACGGGGCAATGCTGGTGATTCAAGACGAGTTGACAATCGGTCAATTTGTTGCTTTTAATATGATGATTGGGAGCGTGATTTCTCCTGTGCTTTCAGTGGTGGGACTTTGGGATGAGTTTCAAGAAGTGCTCGTTTCGATCGAGCGTTTGGATGATGTATTCTCTGCCCAACCTGAAGAAAGCCCTTACAAGCCAATGCTGGTGCTGCCTCGCCTTCAGGGAAACGTCAAGTTTGACAATGTTTCTTTCCGTTATTCTCAGGATGAGGAACGCAATACGCTGCAAAATCTTTCCTTTGAGGTGCAAGCTGGAGAAACTGTGGCAATTGTCGGCCGCAGCGGTTCCGGTAAGAGCACTTTGGTGAAGCTGTTGCAAGGTTTCTATTATCCAGAAAAGGGGCGGCTGACAATTGACGGCCACGATATTCGGCACATTTCTTTGCAGTCGCTGCGAGTTCAGTTGGGTGTTGTCCCGCAAGATTGTTTCTTGTTTTCGGGAACGATTTTGGAAAATATTACGCTGTATAAAAACGGAAACGATGTGGCTTCTGCAAGCTTGGAACAGGCGATAGAAGTGGCGAAGCTAGCAGAAGCTCATGCTTTTATTCAAGATATGCCACTGGGTTATCAAACTCCTGTGGGGGAAAGGGGAACGAGTTTGTCTGGGGGCCAGCGACAACGAATTGCGATCGCCCGCGCTCTTTTGGGAGATCCCCGGATTTTGGTTTTGGATGAAGCAACTTCTTCGCTGGATACGGAGTCTGAGCGCAGGTTTCAGCAAAATCTCGCCCGCATTAGTCGCGATCGCACTGCGTTTATTATCGCTCATCGGTTGTCTACGGTGCGTAATGCCGATCGAATTTTGGTTCTAGACAAAGGCATTTTAGCCGAACAAGGCAACCACGAGGAATTGATGGCTGAACGCGGACTTTACTATCACCTCGCTCAGCAACAACTCGATATTTAAGTCATTAGTCATTAGTTATTAGTCATTAGTCATTAGTCATTAGTCATTGGTCATTAGTCATTAGCAACCTACACAAGACTAAAGATAATTTTCACTTACTCCTGACTTCGGATTCCTGACTTATAGCTCCTAACAACTGCCAACTGCCAACAGTCAACAGACTAATTTGGAGGAAATACAATGTTTTCACAAGATGAGAAAGAATTAGGCCGCGCTCCTAACGAAATAGGTGAAGTCTATGGAGGCGTAGCTTCTAGGCAAGAAAACGAACCCAGAAAAAAAGACCGCTCTTTAGAAGTTGTCGAATCTAAAAATCGCTCTTCTCAAACTCATGACGGTATCAATATTGCCAAATTACAGTTACGGCAGCCTGATGCGAATAATTGGTCTACTTATTTGCACTCGGTACTCGACCAGCCACCAGTATCTTTTCCGCAGCGTTTGATATTAGGAGGAATGGTTTTTTCCGTAGCTTTTGGAGCGTGGGCAACTTTGGGAAAAATTGACGAGGTTGGTCATGCTCAGGGCAAATTAGTTCCCAAAGGCGCTGTTTACAAAATTCACCCGACGGATACGGGAAAAATTATTAACCTCGCTATCAAAGAAGGCCAAAAAATCAAAGCTGGACAATTATTGGCTGAATTAGACCCGGCGAATGCCCAGAGCGAGGTGGAGCGTCTTGAGAAAATTCTGGACGCTTATCGGATTCAATTGATGCAAGAGATGAGTTCGATCGAGAGAACTCGACTGGAAGTTGAAGCGAGCCAAGCTATTGCTGCTGCAGACCAGCGGGGGGCTGAAGCTGCGATCGCCCGTGCTCGCGCTTCAGCGGCCACCACGCAGTCTCAAATCGAGCAATTGCAAGCAGATTTAGTGTCTCAGCAAGCGCGCAAGCAACAGCTCAAACCTCTGGAAAAGAATGTGCAAGACTTGCTCTCGCAACTGAAAACAGATATTAACTCGCAGCAAGGGCGGCGCGATCAGGTGAAACCATTGCAACGCAAGACTCAAGAATTGCTGGTGCAATTGCAAGCAAAAGTAGCGGCTCACAAAGAGCGGATCGCGCGTCTCAAACCTTTGGTAGATGAAGGTGCACTGTCAAAAGACGTATTGTTTCAAGCTGAGGAAGCTCTGCGAGAAAGCGAAAATGCGGTGATTAGAAGCCAGTTGGGGGAGACTACTCAGGCTGACGATCGCGCCTTTGAAGTCGAGCAAACCGTTCGCGACAGGCAAAGTGCTGCGATCAGGAGTCAACTGTCTGATGCAACTGGGGTTAAGGAAAGGTTGTTTGAAGTCGAGCAAAATTTGCGAGATCGAACAAGCGCCATTTCTAAAGCCCAAGGTGAATTAGCCCAACAACTGGCAGAAGTCGATCGACTGCAAGCCGAAGCCGCCAGCAAACAAGCCGCAGCGCGCCAAACGCAGTTAGAAAAAGAGCAAAAAATTCAGCAGTTGGAAATGCAATTAAATCAAGTCAAATCCAAAATTGCCGAAACCCAAACCCTGCTCGATCAAGCAAAAAATCAGCTCAAACAAAGATTTCTCTACGCACCCGTCAGCGGAGTGATTTCCGCACTCAATATTCACAACACCGGCGAAGTAGTTCAACCGGGTCAAACTATTGCAGAAATGACTCCGAATCAGGCTCCTCTGGTGCTGGAAGTCAGTTTGCCGAACCGAGAAGCGGGATTTGTCAAAACCGGAATGCCGGTGCAAGTCAAATTCGATGCTTTTCCTTATCAAAATTACGGCGTCATTCCGGGAAAAGTTTTATCTATTTCGCCCGATGCCAAAACAGACGAGCGATTGGGTGTTTTTTACCGGGTGGAAGTGAGTATCGATCGAGACTCAGTGAAAGCCAAAAACCAAACCTGGAAACTCAAAGCTGGCCAAACAGCTACTGCGGAAATTGTCATTCGCCAGCGCAGCATAGCCGACATTTTGCTTGACCCTCTCAAGCAGCTACAAAAGGGCGGCATGAGTTTGTAGAACTTAGTTAAGTGGTTGTTGTCCTTTGTCACTCTTTATACACAAAACAGGATAAAATAATGACTTCCCAATTCCACCATTCTGCCAATCATTCCCAAGTTGGAATCAAACCCGAACAATTGGATGAGATAATTTCAGCGATTCTGGCAGGAAAGTATTCTTGGGCTTGTTTTTTACTTTTGCGGTGCACGGGTTACAACCCTCTAGACTATATCCCTTACCGTACTTCCAACCGCTTGCTTAAGGAAAACAGTCAAATCAGCAAGTCGAGTAAATCGGAAACTAAGCCTGCATTGGGCAAAATTGCTGATTTAGATCATCTGGAGGTGGTGAGGGAAAAACGAGCCGGAGTTCGAGGGGGTTATGTAACTGAGGCTTTTAGCGAGTTGCACTCAGATACCAGAGGTTTTGGACTTGAAGTCAAGGAAGGGCAATATCTCGCGATGCAGAAGGTTGAGTGTTTGCCAATTCCCAGTCAAGGATTTTTTGCTGGATTTAAGACGCGCTTGTCTAATTGGGCGGGTAAGTAATTTAGTCGATAGACCGACAACCCGATTGCGGGCGTTGGGTGTACCTGTTTTTTGGTTGACTCACCGCGGGCGATCGGGTTTTTGAGTATCGAAAATCCGCGCTTTCAATAAATCTGCCAAAATGGCAACCTTAGCCAAATTAATTACTTTATACTCAGAAACCCGATTTTAGCTATTGTGGATTTATACTTCTTTGCGATCGATTTTAATACAGTTAGCCCTCTGTTTAGGCAATGCCAGTCTTACTCAATTTGATTGAGTAGCCTCCCTTTTTCGTTTTCAGTGCCTGTCAAAATTAATCTGCCAAAATGGCAACACAGGTCTGATTAGCCTAGCTATATTAAATACAGAACAACTAAAGGTTGCTTCTAGCAAATAAATCACAAACAACAAGGAAAAAAGCCATGATTATTTCCGACCTGAATTACTTGGAAACTGCTGAAACTTCTGCTGTAGTTGGTGGTATCTTTTTCGGCAAACTCAACTCCAATGTTTATGCCAACCTCAATGTTAAGGAACGCTTTGACGTTGACAAGATTTACACACAATATGTTGACGTTAAGGGCAATCTAGCGACAGCTCAATCTGAAGCTTTTGGGAAAAATACCTCCACCCAAATCTTTACTACTGTTGTAGAAGGTAAGTATTCTGCGTCCACTGGATTTTCGGCTGCTAGCTAGCCTAGAACTCCAATTCATACAGAACAACCAAAGGTTGCTTCTAGCAAATAAATCACAAACAACAAGGAAAAAAGCCATGATTATTTCTGACCTGAATTACTTGGAAACTGCTGAAACTTCTGCTGTCGTTGGTGGTATCTTTTTCGGCAGACTCAACTCAAATGTAAACGCCAAACTCAATGTTAAGGAACGCTTTGACGTTGACAAGATTTACACGCAATATGTTGACGTTACGGGCAATCTAGCGACAGCTCAATCTGAAGCTTTTGGGAAAAATACCTCCACCCAAATCTTTACTACTGTTGTAGAAGGTAAGTATTCTGCGTCCACTGGATTTTCGGCTGCTAGCTAGCATAGAACTCCAATTCATACAGAACAACCAAAGGTTGCTTCTAGCAAATAAATCACAAACAACAAGGAAAAAAGCCATGATTATTTCCGACCTGAATTACTTGGAAACTGCTGAAACTTCTGCTGTAGTTGGTGGTATCTTTTTCGGCAAACTCAACTCCAATGTTTATGCCAACCTCAATGTTAAGGAACGCTTTGACGTTGACAAGATTTACACGCAATATGTTGACGTTAAGGGCAATCTAGCGACAGCTCAATCTGAAGCTTTTGGGAAAGATACCTCCACCCAAATCTTTACTACTGTTGTAGAAGGTAAGTATTCTGCCTCCACTGGATTTTCGGCTGCTAGCTAGCATATAACTCCAATTCATCAAGTCACTTGGTAATTGGAATAAGTAGGTGGGCAGAAACAATTCTAACTATCTGGTTTGTAGTAGGGCTTCAGAGTTCAAGCCCTACTAATAACTTAATACAGAGACTTGAGGTTTTATTACAGAGTCAGGTTGATTCTGACCGCCTTACTTAGATGATTTACGTAGTTAATTAATTGACTTTTAGCCAAGTAATTAACTGGCAAAATCTTGTTTTAAATGAAGCCGTAGGTAATTACCATCTACGACTCACAAATTTAGGATTTATCCAATTTTATAATCAACAAAAATCGGTGTTAAACTCATGACTGACTATAAAGTTGTTGTCAAACGCCTAGTCTCACCCGATGGTAAAGTTATTGCTGAGGCGAAAAGCGTAGTCGAAGCATCTGGCGATGATCGAGGTGAAATTAGTCAAAGCGTTTCTGTAAAGGTTTCATCTAATAGCTCCAGCAGTTACGCCAAATCGAGTTCTAGTAGTTCTTCTTCATCTAGTTTTAGCAGCACTTCATCAACATCTAGTTGCTCTAGTATATCTTCAATTTAATAATGAATTTAGTCTGCTAAAAAGTTCTCTTGATACTGCCATGAAATATTGCTTAATTATCTCTGACTTAAGTTATTTAGAACCCATTAACGAAAGCACAGCTATAGTAGGTGGTGGCAATGTTTACGCGGATACATTCGCCACAACAAAAGCAGAGCCTGGATATGCGATCGCTGTTGCAGGTGGATTTGCCATTGGTAATCAAACTTATACAAATACTATAACCAACACAACGGTTAAAGACTTGGGTAGTCTTGAGTATAGTAAAGCCAATGCAACAGCCACAGCCTATGCAAGGACTGGAAACCAAAGTGCTTCATCTACAATTCGCAGTACTTCTATTTCATTTTTTGGGCGTTAATAGTCTCACCCGATAGGAAGATGATCGATACTGCGATTTTAATGTTGCACAAGATACTTGTTAGACATCCTCTCAGGAGGATTAGAAGAATCTAGTCTTAATCGACAAATATGGGAAGTATAATTGGTGAGGGAAAAAATCATATGCAGATTGAGAAAATTGATAATTTTGAAACATTTAATAAAATTAGAGAAAATTGGAATTCTGTATACGCTGCAGATCATCAGGCTCAGTTCTTCCTATCCTGGATTTGGTTATCTGGATGGTTGCAGATGGTGTATGAGCCGTGGTTCATATTAGCTGCCAAACCAGATACCCATGATTCATCCTATGTGGCTTTTTTTCCTCTAAAAATTTTATTAACCCACCAGGATGGAGGCGGCTTTGAAACTGAAATCTGCATGGCCGGAAATAGCATGGCAGATTACACAGGACTTATTTGTCTGCCTGGTTATGAAGCAGAAGTAATTCCTGCTTTTGCTGCTTACATCCAGCAAAAGTTAGTATGGTCGAGTTTTAATATAAAAAGTATTCTAGAAACCGACACACGGATGTCTCTATTCTTGAGTAATTTCTCTGCCGATAGTTTTGAACTCCGTCAACTCCGCATTCAAAGTGTGAATGAAGAAGAACCCGATATTTATCTTGCTCCTTATGTTTCATTACCAGATGACTGGGAGCAATATCTGCAAAACTACGTCGGTGTCAATACTCGCCAAAAAATAAGACGCTTTTTAAGGCAAGTTGACAGCTCTAACGAGTTTTATATCACCCAAGTTGACGCAGACAATTTGGAATCTCATATTGAGATACTACTCAATTTCTGGGAGTCCAGATGGAAAAAGCAAAAAGGAGATACCTGTGAGGTGATTTTGGGTTACAATCGCCTTATTTTACGTCATTGTTTTGAAAATAACTGTCTGTATCTTTCGGTTCTGTGGAAAGGAGACAGACCTTTAGGGGCGATCGCCAACTTTGTGGATTTTCAGCAAAAATCCATGCTATTTGTGATTACAGGTCGCGATCAAACCTTTAAAAATCCTCCACCTGGGCTTATCCTCCATGCTGATGCGCTCCGATACGCGATTCAAAATGGATTTAAAGTGTACGACTTTTTAACGGGGAATGAGGAATATAAGTATTCTTTTGGAGCTAAAGATCGCCACATTCAGCATATCGTAGCCACATACAAGAATGGTCAGAACAGACAACAGGATGTTAGGGATGTTATTTCTTTAGCACTTCAGATCGCTGTTCGATATCATCGATTGAACCGACTCACCAAAGCTGAGCAGCGATACCATCAGATTCTGAAAGCTCAATCAAATCACCCAGAAGCACTCTATGGACTGGGGGTGTTGATGAGGCAAAAAGGCGAGTACCAAACTGCAGAAAATTTACTGAAAAACCTGCTTCAGGTGCAGCCAAACTCTATCAAGGCTTTATTTGGTTTGGGGAATTTATATCAAACTCAAGATCGGTTATCCGAGGCGATAGAAACCTATCATCAAGTCTTAGCTCTACAGCCTGATGCGATCGCCGCATACAATAACCTTGGCTATGCTCTACAGCAGGAAGGCAAATGGGAAGATGCGATCGCCTACTATCAAAAAGCACTAGAACTAAAGCCTGATTGCGTTGAAGCTGAGGTTAACTTAGCCAATGCACTTCATGCTCAAGGAAAGCTCTCCTTAGAGAAACAAGCTCATTACGCGGCAATGAACAATGATTTAGGCTCGAAATGTAAACAAGTAGGCGATTTAAAAACAGCGATCGCCTACTATCGCCAGTCCATCTCTATGAAACCAGATTTAGCAGAGGCTCACTATAATTTGGATCTGGTGCTGCAAGAACAAGGTGAATATCAAACTGCAAGTACCTGCGAGCGAAAAACTCCCATACCTGCTTAGTCCACAAATGAGTTTTGATTAGTTTACAAAGGAGGAACCTTATGTTGATATATGATTTGTCCTACATCGAAAATGTTGCAGAAAACAAGTTGATTTTAGGTGGTGCTGCATTGGGATTAGATGCGTTTTCATCAGTAGACAGTGGAAACACTTTGACTGCTATAGACATTATTTTTAGAAACCAAGGCAAAGTTACGAAAGCAACGGGTACGGGAACAGCTATAGCGATGGGCACTGACCCTCTAGCTGGTGTTGGTGTTTACTACGCAGGCTTTGATAAAGTGAAAATAAAAATTAATTCAGGAACACGAGCAAACTATGCTTATGAGACGGTTACTGTAAAGGCGATGGACTTGCCACACTAACTGTGATGGCTTGTAGTAAAGGCTTAAGCCCTTTTTAGCTTTTAATGATTGACCACTTCATCACGGGTACGAGCGGTTTCTGGCCGAGGAAAGAGCCGATCGCCCCAACTCGCTGAATGCCAATTCTAATTACTTCCGCATCATGGCAGGTGCAGGGCGATCGCGATCGCCCTGCACCTGCCATGACTCCCCATCCATTCGATCGCGATCGTATTCAAATCGGCTAAATCCGTCGCCTTCCCGGCTGATGCAAGCCCCTCCAACGGCCGTTCCAAGTCCCCTCCGATCCGCTCAACCACAGTCCTCAAACTGCTGCCAAACCCCGCTCTGTTAATCACAATTCAGGAACGGGAGCAGCGGTGTGTCGATCGGGCCTCAACACCAGCAAGCGTGCGCCCGGATAAAAAGAGTGTAAAAATTGAAAACTTGCGTAAGTCATATAATTTCAAACAAATCTGCCAAATTGGCAACATACCTCTAATTAGTCCAGATATATTGAGGTAAATCGCCATAAAACACGGTTTTTGCTCATCTTTAGCAGTCCGCCTTAATACTTTTTGAGTACGGGCGAGTGCAAGGAAGGTGCAGTTTAAATTTATACAAGCCTTTTGAGAGTGATGGTGATGGCTAAATCAAATGCCATTGGCAATCAGTACCGATCGCCCAGATTGGTATTGTTAACAATTTTTTCCTGTCCTATTTTCTGGATGCACCAAGGTTCATTTATTAAAAACATTTCAGTCTTTAGTCTGAAGTCAAAAGCAATTGTTTCACACTCTTTAAAATCCTACATGGGCATTTATTGAGATTCGCAATGTCGGCGCTCGTGCAAGTGATTTTCGTCTTTACATACAAGTAAAAGGAGATAAATCGCGATGCCTCCATTCGATTCATTAGCTCCTGAGCCCTTAAATAATATTGTTGGAAACAGCAATAGTTTAAACACCTTGAATTCGGTGGCGAATAACCCTGGTGCGGGCAGCAGCAGTAGTTCCAGCACATCTAGTGCCTTTGTAGATAACAGCGGTGCAGGCAGTACCAGCAGCGCGACAGCAACTTCCCCGATGGGAAGCAGTACAAGTAGTGAGACTGCTTACGCTGTGGGGGCTACATCTAGCAGTGGCAGCGCGATAGCGAGTGCTTCTACAGTGGCGCCCCCAACTACTAACGCCACAGCCCCAACACCCACAGCGCCAACACCCACACCGTCAAATAATGACGGTTCAACGTTCACCCCCGTGACTGGTGGCACTTCTAGCAATTCAAGTCCATCTAATTTCTCTCCAGACAGTACGGGTACTGGCGACGAGAGTACGATCGACAGCAAGGGCGACGGATATTGGCTGGGCACCAACGACAGCGATGTGATTACTGGCGATAGCGGGAGTGATCGAATTTTTGCAGGAAGCGGCGACGATATTGTCCAAGCTAACAGAGGTGATGATGCGATCGATGGAGGCGATGGAAACGACACTTTGCGGGGAGGGAAAGGTCAAGATTTGCTAATTGGCGGCAACGGCGACGATTTTCTTTGTGGCGACTTCGGCACCGATACATTGATTGGAGGTAGTGGCGCTGATACCTTTGCATTTCAACCCGAAACAGCGAGTGCAGCAGCTAATCCATTGTTAGCCGATCGAGTCGTTGATTTTAATCCTGCTCAAGGCGATCGAATTGGGCTGATAGGGGGAATTTCGGTAACAGACTTGACACTCGTCGCGTTTGATACGGATGGTGACGGTACGACAGACGCGACTGTGCTCAAGTTTAGTTCAAATAATGGCGATCGAATTTTAGCTGTTGTTTTGGGAACAGTTAACGCCGCGGGTGCAACAACTTTGAGCAATGCTGATTTTATTAGTTTGCCAAATAACATCTTGTAGCTAACCGTTAACCCTTAACCCCAACTACCCCGCAGGAAGCGTCGGGGGATGAAGTTAATAAAGTTATATAGGTTGAGAGAGAAACATGAAGGACTTTTACGGACCCTTGATTGAAGCAAGTGAAATCATCGAACAACTCAGACAAGAGATGCAATTAAAAACATTTAGTCAAAAGGTTTTGCAGAAAAAAGTTATTGAGAAAGCCGCCCGGGAACGGGGGTTAACTGTGACTCCCGACGAAATTCAAGCTGTGGGCGACCAACTCCGCCGCGAGAAGCGTTTGGAGAAAGCGGCGGACACGATTGCTTGGCTGGTCGATCAGATGATTTCTGTAGAAGATTTAGAAGCCGGGATTTGCGATCGGCTCCTCAGCCAAAAACTAGCAGAACACTTGTTTAGCAAAGAAGTAGAAAAGATTTTTGTTCAAAACAAACTGCAATTCGACCAAATAATTCTTTATCAAATAATTGTTGCCAACCGCCAGCTTGCTCAGGAACTATTTTATCAAATTCAAGAAGGAGAAATCAGCTTTTTTGATGCCGCTCATCTTTACGATATTGACGAAAATCGTCGGCATATATGCGGTTGCGAAGGCAAGGTTTATCGGTGGGGTTTAAAACCAGACATAGCCGTCGCCGTATTTAGCGCTAAACCCGGAGAAGTGATTCGTCCAATTGAAACAGAGCTAGGATATCACTTGTTCCTGGTTGAAAAGTTTCTCCCGGCGGAATTAACCCCTGAACGGTATCAAGAAATCTTGCACAATCTGTTTAACGAATGGTTGGCGAACGAAGTCAACTATTTATTGTACAGTTCTAAAGTGTAGGTAGCGCGCGGAGCACAGAGAAGCCTAAGTGGTTTGACGCGCTACTTATAGCGCTAAGGTGTGGTGTACATGGAACCCTACATATAGAGGTTCTACATAAGTCGTATAATTGTTGCCATTTAATTTTGTAATTTGGATTTAACTATATTACAAAAATCCATGAAATGTCGAAAAGTAGTAAGTTGTTCTGGGTGAACTTGAATTCTTGCCAATAGCTGTTCTAAATAAAATTGCTTGAGAACATCTCCAGGTCGTTTCTTAGAATAGGTAATATTTTTAGCTTCAAATAACAATCTCAAATAAGCTCCGTGAAACTGAGCGTGAGTATTAAAATCTCGATATTTTCCCATGTTTTCAGGACAGTTAACTGAAACATCATAATATTTAGTATAATCTAATAAAGGTTTGTTTTGAGGATTTCTAGAATAAATCTTGCGATTGCCCAGCAGCCAACTTTCCAAGCAGCGATTCTGAAATATCAGTACAAGTTCTGCATTGTTTAATTTCAATTTTTGCTGACTTAAAAAATCATCAATTTCAGTTGTAAGTTCGGCAACAGTATTTTCCTCGGCATCCAGACACACTACAAAATAGCTGTATTTTCCGTTTGAGTTGATTTCCGCTATCGCAGGCGGGATAAAATTGTATAACGAAGGATATCCTTCACCGCTAATCAAGTAATAATTTTTTTCCTTCACATCATCGCAATTGTCAACTCGCTGCAATTCCGGTAAAAGATAAGCCAGCCAAGCAGGATAAACTTTTCTCTCCGATTGTGTTCCTTCAACCAAAAAATACAGATTCATTCAACTTTGATTCCTTCGCTATATTCTTCAAGATTAATCAGTTGCATAAAAGCTTGATGCCTAGATTTTCCCAAATTCAAATCTTTAGCATCTATCACAGTTACAACCCCACCTTTGCGAGTGACTATTTTCCAGTGTTCCATCCCAATATTATTGATTATGTAGGGATGGTGGCTGGTGAGAATGAATTGGATATTTCTATTTTCTACAATCAAATCTGTCACAACATCTATACAGTTAATTCCCAAGCTGTTTTCAAACTCATCAATCAGGATTACAGTGCCTTCGGGCGACAAGTACAATTCGCTAATATGAATGAGAGTTTTCCGCATTCCCGAAGAAATGTTAAATTGAAAAATCCAATCCTTAACTCCTTTTTCTTTAATTTGGATAGGAAAAAGAGGATGAGAAGGATCATTTTTATATCTCACAGCTTCTATTTTTACATCCTCAACTTGAGGGAAAGTAGCGATAAACTTCTGCTTTATTTTATCAAAAATATCGGGATTATTGTGAGCAATCAAAAATAGTTTAATAGAGATTGACATATTACTTTCTTGAATACTATTTAATTCAATATTTTCTTGCAGTATTTTTGACATTTCTATTTCCGGCATACCATAAATGCCATTAAGTGAACTAGAATTATCACTGTAAGTTATTTTGTTAAAAGCTTGCCGAACAGGTGAAATTTCTTCTTCTTGATTTAAAATTTCAACTACACTTTGAAACGGCGATAATTTTGGAGTTTGTTTGCCTTGAAATAAAATTTCATTAGGTGTCCTTTCTATAATTACCTTTTCCTCTTTCAGTAGATGTTCTCGAACAATTCTAAATTTATTAATTTCGTCTTCCTCATTAGTAATTATTCCTGGATTTTTTTTTGTTTCAAATTCGCCTTGCCAGCGGTACTCTACATTATTTAGTGTCGAAAATGTAACGTCCCATGCCAAACCGTTTAATGAATCACCGTTAGCTATCTCTTGTAAATTCACAATTCTTTGCAAAACTTGTGTTTTGCCGACACCAGACACGCCAACTAATAAAGCCAGATTGGAAAAATATATCGGTTCAAAACGCCACTCTCGTAAATTATCCCAAAAAGCTACTTTTTTAATTTTCATTTCTCCCTCCTCTCTATTAATTATCTGCGTCCACCAGCGTTCATCAGCCTACATCGGCGGTTAAAAACCTACATAATTTTGCCGCCACCAAGCGCGCACAAACTTAATCTCTTCAAACGTATAACGTTCTTCTAAAAAATCATAAATGGCTCTTAGTTTCTCATCCCCCATAACTTCAATTGCGTACACTATCGCCTGCTGGCGTTCCGGTTCCACCAACAAATTTATATCAATTTCCCTGCCCAGTTCCATCAATTCTATCAGATGCCCAGAAATAGTATTAGGGCTCATACCCCGCGCATTAGCTATTCCTTGAACTGTCAAACCTTGTCGGTATAATTCCCAGGTTTGCATCTGCGAATAAGACGCAACGTTAGCAAGATTGGGAAGATTCGCTGCCGCAGAAGATGCAGCGGCAGTTGGCAATCCTTGTTCTTGGCAAAAATTGCGAATTGCCTCCAAAAAAACCTTACCGTACTTATCTCGCTTGTTGCTGCCAACGCCGTAAACTTCCTCGAATTCTGTGAGATTTTGCGGGCGTTTTTCTGCCATGTCTCGCAAGCTTTTATCCGCAAAAACTACGTAAGGTGGCACAAATTGTTCGTCGGCAATTTGTTTGCGTAGCGTCCGCAGTATGGTAAATAAAGCTTCTACTTCTACTGCCAAAGAACGAACTTTTCCCTGTACTTCCCGCTGGGGTTCAATGGCGATTTCAACTTTGCGCTGACGTTTCATAATTTCCCAACTTTTTTCATTCAGTTTCAAAATGGGAAACCCGTCTGTTTTTTCGTCTAAAAAACCTTGATTTAACAGCGAACGACTCAGTTTTTTCCATTCATCAGCACTTCTATCTTTGCCAATTCCGTAAGTAGAAAGTTGGTGGTGCTGGTATTGCAATATTTTTTGATTCTTTGAACCGCGCAGCACGTCGATGATGTGATTCATGCCGAATTTTTCTTGGCAGCGGGCGACGCAAGAAAGAAACTTCATTGCCTCAATCGTCCAATCTTCTACGGGTTTTTGGTTGCAACAGTTATCGCAAGTACCGCAGTTTCCGGGGAATGAATCGCCAAAATAACTTAACTGGATTGTACGACGGCAATCGGTGGATTCTGCATAGTTGATGACTCGACGCAACTGTTGGCGGGCAATTCGTTGTTCTTGTGGATCAGGTTTTTGCTCGATGATGTAGTCGATCATTTTGACATCGCCGTAGCCGAAAAATAAGCTGCAATGGGCGGGTTCGTTGTCTCTGCCTGCGCGGCCTGATTCTTGATAGTATCCTTCTAGATTCTTGGGCAAGTCGTAGTGAATTACAAACCTCACGTCGGGTTTGTTAATGCCCATACCGAAGGCTATTGTGGCTACCATTACTTGCACGTCGTCGCGAATGAAGCGGGTTTGATTGGTTGCGCGATCGACATCGTTCATTCCGGCATGGTAGGGTAAGGCTTGGATACCGCTTTGTTGCAATTTATAGGCAACTTCATCAACTTTTTTGCGGCTGAGGCAATAGATAATTCCCGAACCGCCTTTTTTTTGGATAATTTGCAAAACTTCGGCAAAACTGTGTTTGGTTTTGGGGCGAACTTCGTAGTATAAATTGGGGCGGTTGAAGCTGGCGACGTGGATGTAGGGATTTCGCAGAGTTAGCTGCTGGATAATGTCTTGGCGGACGCGCTCGGTGGCGGTGGCTGTTAGTGCCATAATGGGAATGTCGGGATATCGATCGCGCACTCGTTGCATTTGCCTGTATTCTGGTCGAAAGTCGTGCCCCCATTCCGAAACGCAGTGGGCTTCGTCGATCGCAAATGCCGAAATTCCTAACTTATTTGCTACTATATCTAAAAATGGTAAAAATCTCTCACCCAGCAAGCGTTCGGGTGCAACATAAAGCAATTTAATCTTACCTTCGAGAATCGCAGTTTCGCGCGATCGGGTTTCCTGACTGCTCAAAGTGCTGTTGAGAAAAGTCGCCCCAATTCCATTATCCTGCAAAGCTTCCACCTGGTCTTGCATCAGAGCAATTAACGGCGAAACAACCACTGTCAATCCCGGTTTCAACAATGCCGGTAATTGAAAACACAAAGACTTGCCACCGCCCGTCGGCATGACAATCATCATATCCCGTTTTTGTAAAGCAGCTTCGACAATTTCCTGCTGCCCCGGGCGGAAAGAGTCATAGCCAAAAAAATGTTTGAGTGCTTGTTCCAGGGGCAGAGGCACAGAAGATATTGGCGGATTAGACGCTGGCATTTGCAGTAGTTGGTTGTTGGCTTCTCAACTATTCTATGCCTTTTGAGCACAAATACAGTTACAATAATTGAGAATCTCAAGTTAAGCAGAAAAACAGATGCCGAAAGCAATTTGGAATGGTGCCGTTTTGGCCGAGAGCGACAAGTGCGAAATTGTAGACAACAACTATTATTTCCCCGCCGATGCCATCAACCGTGAGTATTTCAAGGACAGCAGCACTCACACTACTTGCGGTTGGAAAGGTGTTGCTAGTTACTACAATGTCGAAGTCGGCGGACAAGTTAATAAAGATGCTGCGTGGTACTATCCTACTCCCAAAGATGCTGCTAAAAATATTGCTGGATATATTGCTTTTTGGAAAGGAGTTAAGGTAGAGGCTTAAAGCAGTTTTGAAAGAAAAAATGGGGCTGGTTGTGGGCGAATTTGGCGCTTAACCTGCCCCTTAAAAATTTAATCTTTTTCCCAAACGGCGACAGCTTCCGAACCTAAACCACGGCGAACAACAATCGGTTCGCTTTGTGTCAAATCGAGAATGGTAGAAACTTGATATCCCGGATCGGAACCGTCATCGACAATGACATCCACTAGCTTTGAAAAACAGTCAAACAGCTCAGCTTTGCCAAAGCTTTCTGCTTTAGATGCAGGCACTGGTGCTGCACCTTCATCATCCGTTGTAATGTGAGCGGATGTTGAAATAATTGGATTTCCCAAGGCTTCCAACAGTGTAAAACAAAGCCGCTGGTCGGGAACGCGAATTCCAGTGGTTTTCCGTTTTGGGTTCATTACCAACCGTGGCACTAACTTGGTAGCTGGCAGCAGAAATGTATAAGGCCCAGGTATTAACCGCTTGATAATTCTGTATGCTTCATCGCTGACTGTAGCATAGTCGGTGATATTTGACAGAGAGGAACACAGGAACGTTAAAGGCTTATCATTGGATAGTTGCTTGATCTGCCTGACTCGTTCTACCGCAGACTTGGAGTTGAGATCGCAGCCGATCGCATAAACTGTATCTGTCGGATAAAGCATCACCGCCCCATCTTTTAGAGCTTTTGTAATCTTCTCGATCCGGTCTCTTTGGGGTGCAACTGGATGCACTTCGTAAATAGTTGCCATGTTAAGATATTGCAGGCTAAGTGGGCGATCGAAATATCGAGTGAAACAATCAATGTTGAAAATTAATTGTTAACAATGAATAAAATAGCTTATTTTGACTGTCCAACCGGCATTGCTGGCGATATGTGCATCGGAGCTCTTGTTCACGCTGGCGTTCCTTTAGACTACCTAATCGAAAAACTCAATTTGCTCGGCATTTCGACAGAGTACCAGTTGCGGACGGAATTAGTCCACCGGAATACTCAACAAGCAACTAAATTTTATGTAGATTTAGCTCCGGATTTGTGCTTAAAATCCAAAAATTCCGCTACCGAACTCGATCCCTCGGAAACGGAATCCCCGACTTTCGACGCCCGCCGCCACCATCATCACGGGGAAGAACATTCTCACAGTCACGGGGAAGAAGATGCCGAAATTAGCCACACTCATCACCGCAATTTGCCCGAAATTGAGCAAATCATCGTCTCTGCAAAATTGCCTCCGCGCGTGGAATCTTGGAGTTTGGCTGTATTTGGCAAATTAGCAGAGGCAGAAGGTGCCGTACACGGTATCCCGCCAAGCGAGGTTCACTTTCACGAGGTGGGGGCGACGGATGCAATTATTGATATTGTCGGTACTTGTTTGGGTTTGGATTGGTTGGATATTGATGAATTTTACTTTTCGGCGATGCCGACTGGTGCAGGTACGGTGAAGGCGGCCCACGGTAAGTTAGCGGTGCCGACGCCGGCGGTGATGCGGTTGTGGGAAACGCACCGAGTGCCGGTTTATAGCAACGGGATCGATCGCGAATTGTGCACTCCTACGGGAACTGCGATCGCCTGTACTCTCGCCTCCGGTTTCGGCGCGCCACCGCCGATGCAAATTCAGGCGATCGGTTTGGGTGCAGGTTCTCGAATGCTGGCAATTCCTAATATTTTGCGCCTCTGGATTGGGGAGAAGTCAGAAGGGGAGAGGGGGAGAGTGGGAGAGTGGGAGAGTGGGAGAAAGACGGCTACTAATGCCCAATGCCCAATGCCCAATGCCCAATGCCCAATGCCCAATTCCCTAGAAACTATTACGGTATTGGAAACGCAAATTGATGATTTGAGTCCGCAGGCGATCGGCTATGTTTTTGATGCTTTGTTTGCCGCCGGAGCTCTGGATGTTTTTACTGCCCCAATTGTGATGAAAAAGTCGCGGCTGGGGGTTTTGTTAACGGCGATTTGTCATCCCGAATTTCAGGATGCTTGTGAAGCAGTTATCTTTCGCGAAACTACTACTCTGGGAATTAGGCGATCGACTCAACAGAGAACTATTTTACACCGAAAAATCGAGACTGTTCAAACAGAACACGGCGAAGTGCAAATAAAAGTTGCTAAGTCTGGAGAAACGATTGTTAATGTACAGCCGGAATACGAAGATTGCGCGGAAATTGCCCGACTTAAAAATATTAGCTGGCGGGAAGTTCACCGCTTGGCGCTGCAAAGTTGGTACGATCGCACTTAATCAATTACAGTGACTTACATGAGGAATTGAGTCCCTGACGGGCTGACAACCCGTCACACCCAGCAGGCTTGAGGAATATCTAAATCAGAGGAATCAAAACCTCTGATATCATGTCCGGTCGATTGCCCTAATAAGGTAGGGGCGGGTTCACGAAAAATATCTGGCAATAATTGACAATCTCAAAAACCCGCCCTTTTAATCGCTTTTTCTTCAAGCTATTCTAGAAACATACTTCATTTTCGATCGCATTATGGTTGCCTTACCCAATCGCCCATCGATGAGTGCAGAAGAATACAGCACTTCCGGATGTTATGAGGTACAATAGAATCGACTAAAAATAATATACCAATGAAAGCATACTCAATAGATTTGCGCTTCTTTCATAGTAGCAGCCCATATCGAGCAGAATCTGTCGATCCGAAAAACAGCAGCGATATTTTCCGTCAGTAAAAGCTCTGTTCAAAAACTGGTCAAGCAACAAAAAATCGAGGGAAATTTAGAGCCGAAACCCAGGGGGAAACCGAGATACAGTCATTTGAATAATTCCACAGCTTCTTTGAGAGAAATAGTGGCAGCACATCCTGATGCAACCTTACTAGAATTGTGTGAGTTATTTGGCCAGAATACTGGAAATTGGGTGGGTAGAACAGCCATGTGTAACGCCTTACAAAAGTTGGGATTAAATCGTCAAAAAAACAGTGAGAAGTAGCCAAGCCGGAACAGAAAAAGTCATGAAGTTAAGGTTAGAGTATTGGGAAAAAGTCAAGCTGATCGACCAAAAAGATCTAGTTTTTTTAGATGAGACAGGAGTATTACGCTTGTTTAACCAGAACTCATGCACGTTCTCAATGAGGAACGAGAGCCTATGCGGTTAAACCTTTTTACCGAGGTAAAAAAGTCACAGTAATTGGTGCAATTAGTTTGAAGCGAGTAGTGGCGCTCATGACAATGGATAACTCAATGGATGGCAAAGCATTTGAGGTATTTATTGAGCAATGTTTAGTGCCACAATTGTCGTCGGGAGCAGTAGTAGTGATGGATAATTTACCCGCTCATAAAGTAGATTCAATTACATCGATGATTGAATCTGTGGGTGCTTCTATTTTATGTTTGTCCCCATACTCTCCGGATTTTAATCCGATTGAATTATGGTGGTCGCAGCTTAAATCTTTATTGCGACAGTTTTCGCGAACCACCACTAAAAGGGTTGATACGATAATTGCTCTGGCTCTTGATTTAATTAACCCGAAACATCTCAAGAACTGGTTTACTAATTGCTGCTACTGTACCTCATAACATCCGGAAGTGCTGTAACACTCGCTTGGGACACATCACCAGCGACGCGGCCGGCTTAATCTTGCGACAGGCTTTTAAGCGAGTTGGCATCGAGGGAGCCAGTTCTCACAGCTTCCGCAGGACTGCCCTTACCCAGATGTCTAATGCTGGCATCCCCTTAAGAATCGTGCAGGAAGTGAGCGGACACAGGAATTTAGAGCAGTTGCAAAGGTATCTGGAAGTCAAGCCGGAACAGATCAGAGGAGCTGTGGCCAGTCTCTCTATGTTGAGTCATGGCAAAATCGAAATATCTCTATTTCCCGATCTAAAGCCAGAGTCGGAAACTTTGGGGGAATTTTTTTCGGTAGCAACGATAGAGTGGGGTACGAGTGGAGGTGATTGAGCGGACATCAAAGGAATTTGAGATTTTGCCTAAGCGCTGGATTGTCGAGCGTACTTTTGGCTGGCTCAATCAGTTTCAACACTTGAGTAAGGACTATGAACTATACACCCAGACCAGTGAAGCGATGATTTACGGGTCGCTCATCCGTTTGATGACCCGCAGGCTGTCTGCTTAATCTTTTGTTTACAAATTAGCTCTAATATAATAAGAACGTGAAAATCAGGTACTTACCCTATCTAGCAGCCTTTTTAACAGCGACGCTCGTTTTAGCGATCGCCGAGCTATTCATTCGTTTAGAAAACGAACATTTCCAGCAGGAAAACCGCGTTGCTGTACTAGACCAACTTAGCACGGTGAGAGCTAAGCTTGAAGGTTCTTTAAACCAGCGATTATTTGTAATGCAAGGTTTGGTAGCTTATATTTCAGTAAGCAATCCAAATATTAGCCAAGCAGAGTTTGAAAATTTGACTAGAGTTATCGTAGCCAAGCAACCCGGTATTCCTAGCGCTGCATTGTTCAAAAATTCAATTGCAACCCATCTTTATCCTTTAGCAGGTCAAGAAGGTGCTTTAGGATTTGCACCCCTGAAAATACCAGAAGAAAAAAAGCCATTTCAAAGAGCAATTGATACTAGAAACACTGTAGTTTCGGGGCCAGTTAAATTAATCGAACAGGGTAACATGGCTTTGATTACTCGTACCCCAATTTTTCTGACTCCTGTCGGCAAACCTCCTGAAAGCGGTCGCTATTGGGGAATGGTAAGCATTGGTATTGATTGGAATATTTTATTAAAAGAAGCGGGACTGTTAGACTCATCTGCCAAGCTTAAATATGCGATTCGGGGGAAAGATGGATTGGGCGCTGCTGGAGAAGTATTTTTTGGAGATGCTAAGGTTTTCCAGCGATCCCCTGTTACTTTAGAAGTAACTTTACCTAATGGCTCCTGGCAGTTAGCAGCTATTCCAAAAGATGGCTGGATTGAGAATTCACCTATTTCTAAATGGTTATGGATAGCTGCTAGTTTCAGTGCTATATTAGCTGGAGGTGCAATATTTGTTTTGGTAAGTACGCCAGCAAAACTAAGAGAAAGAGCTTTACAGTTAGAATCTCTTTTGGAGGAACTACGACGTACCCAAACAATGATAATTCAAGCTGAAAAAATGTCGAGTTTGGGTCAGATGGTAGCAGGTGTCGCGCATGAAATTAATAATCCAGTAAACTTTATCCACGGTAATATTAGTTATTCCAGCGAGTATATAGCTGATTTAATTCGTTTGTTAAATTTGTATCAAAAATACTATCCCGAACCAGCCAAAGAAATTAAACTAGAAGCTGATAATATAGACTTAGAATTTTTAGTTAAAGACTTACCAAAAACTATCAATTCGATGAAAGTTGGAACCGAACGCATCCAGCAGATTGTCCTGTCATTACGTAATTTTTCGCGTTTAGATGAGTCAGATCGCAAAAAAGTAAATCTCCATGAAGGCATTGATAGTACGCTATTAATTTTGCAAAATCGCTTAAAAGCTAACTCGCATCACTCGGAAATTAGAATTGTGAAAGAATATGGAGATTTACCAGCGATAGAGTGTTATGCAGGACAATTAAACCAGGCTTTTATGAATTTAATTAACAACGCGATCGATACTTTGGAAGAGAAGCTGTCGTTGCCGAATTCTAAGGATCTATATTTCATTCCGACGATTCAGATTGCTACTAAAATTGAGGGCAAAATGGCCGAAATTCGGATTTCAGATAATGGATCGGGAATGAAAGAAGAAGTCCGACGGAAAATATTCGATCCATTTTATACTACTAAACAAGTAGGCAAAGGTACGGGAATCGGCTTATCAATAACTTACCAAATTATAGTAGAGAGACACGGCGGAAAAATCGAATGCGTCTCCGAACCAGGAAAGGGAACGGAATTCGCGATCGCTATTCCTTTAACTAACAAAAATTAGTTACAAAAATTATGGTTGGCAATACTTACGATCTTAGATAAAACCGTTTTTAGAAGTAGCGGAATCCTACTTAAAATTTGTGAAGCTCAGACAAGACTTATAATAGAATAATGTTCCGAATACCACAGATCGATGTTGCTGAATTCAGGTATGAATCAGGTGGGAACAGGGACATCCAAGAACTTGAGATAATGAATTACAGCACTTCCGGATGTTTCGGCGCGATAGACAAGGGCAATGGGTTCTCTCCCAGTATGGTTTTGGCGATTCCTTGCAACTTGAATCGGTGAATCTAGAAATTGCGATCGCCGACTTATATCGCCAAGTACAATTTTCTTAAAAATTTCGCGCTCAAGGGATTTGATATTAATTTTCCTAGGGCTTTTTTAAATTATTTGAACGAACGGCGAAGACGAGAAGAGCGCGAATAAAGAACAGTATCTTCTTCCTTCTCTTTCTTCGCGTCCGCGTGCCTCGCGGTTCATTCAATCTTACTCCAGATTCGTAAAAACCAGGTTTCTGGCCCCGGATGCGTAAGTCCTATTTAAACTTAGATGTTGCACCATTTTCAATAAGCTTTTTAGGAACAGGCTTTGCGGCCTGTTCCACAAGAAAATTTACTCTTTGTGGAACAGGCTTTCCGGCCTGTTCTTGAGTATGGTGCAAGATGTGAGATTTAAACAAACTGACCCGTTGGAGTCGATCGCACCCGACGCATTCCAATCACCGACGGCATCGGCGATCTGCGCGCATCATTCGAGATATTACTGGGCCACAAACTGCCACGAGAAACACTACGAGTCTGATTGAAAACAGCACCGTTCAAATCCAACATTTCAATTTGCCGACTGAGTACAGTACCATCATCGATCGGGCAATCTTCCCCCGGATGCTGCACCGAAAGCAACAGCGTATCTCCGACAAAAGTCGGCCCCGTCATTTCGCACCGATTCGGGCCGTAAGCAAACGGAATTACAGTTCCTGCATTCTGCCCAGAAGTCGGGATATAAAACAGCCAATTGTTGCCGAAAACACCAGTAAAATCTGACACATTTCCAGTCTTGTTGTGGTCGATCGTCGTTGGGTTTCCAGCCGGACCCACATCAAAACCATTGTGCGTGCTCGTAGACATATCAGTCACGCCCCAAACATTGCCTTGAGTGTCAAAAACCAAATTGTCCACATTAGCAAATCCCGCCCCAGCTACCGCACCCGCCTCTCCACCTTGAGCCAAACGCTGCCAGCGGAAGGTCAAACCTTCACCATCAGGACTGTCTTCAATTATCTTATACAGTCCTCCCGACTGCTGAGTGCTGTTGACTGCGCTATCGTATTTAGCAACAGTAAAAATGCGAGAATCTGGATAGCCGTCGCTTCCGGGTGCGGCGTCAGTATAAGCAATGAAAACTTCCTTAGTAGTAGGATTAACTTCCAAATCTTCCGGCCGCGCCGTCGGAGTGCCACCACTCAAATTAGCCGCTAAGAAAGCATCCACTAAAAGTGCACCTTGGCTGCTGTAGAAATTAGCAAGAGTTTTATTTGTGTAGGCGGGAAGTGCTGTTGCTTCATTAGTTGTATCTACTACAAAAGAACCGCCGTCTTCGGTTTGCTCGGCAATTCCGGCGCGTTTGGGCAAGCGAGTATTGGCATCTCTTTGAGCCTTGCCCAAACTTGCTAATTCCGCCTCGCCAACTTGAGAAGGACGCACCGGATTTGTGGGACTATTTAGAGTGAGTGGCAACCATTTTCCTGTACCGTTGCTGTGATATTGGGCAACGTACAAAGTGCCGTCTTCAAACAAGCGGCTGTTGTTTTTATCTGCGGGATTGGTGACAGTACCGCTGCTGACAAATTTCCAGGTGTGTCCGCCGCGTCGATCCTCCCCCATGTACACTACTAATCTGCGGCCTGCTTCAGCGCGAATCGCGACGTTTTCGTGGCGGAAACGGCCTAAAGCCGTGTGTTTGCGGGGGCGGAAACTCGAATCTTGAGGGTCGACTTCTACCATCCAGCCGTATTTTTCGCCGACTAAGCCGAATTCCTCGCCGGTAGTGCCCTTGGCGTAGCCGGTTTGGCTGCCGTTGGGTTTGACGTTTTCCTGAACTCCCACAAAGAATAGTTCGCTACCTTGGAAATTTTCTTCGCCGGAGAGGATTGTGCCCCAAGGGGTTGTGCCGCCGGAACAGTTGTAGGCTGTACCGATGATGCGGTTTCCAAGTCCGTCGGTGTTTACTTGCGCGAAGACTTGGGTGGCTGCCGGGCCCGTACCTGTAAGATAGTTGTCGTCGCCTTGTCTGGTTCCCCAGGAGGTGACATCTTTGTATTTGTCGGTACGCTGGCTGTTGATGCCGAGGCCGGAAAGTCCGTGGATACGGCGGTTGATGGGATCGCGGGCGATCGCCCCAAAGCGTCCGTTGGCTTGTTTGGTGATGCGAACTATCGAACCGCCGAGATTGTACAAAAATTCGCCGAGGGTAGCCTGATTTTTTACGGATAAGTCTATACCGAGGACGGCGCGATCGCTCGCCGGGAACGATGCCACATCTGACTGGGTATCGGGTGCCGCTTTCGACATCGGAAAGCATACGTACTCGTGGTTTACCCAGAGATAGCCATCGTGATTGCTGCCGCGAAGGGGCAGGAAGGCCGTGTAGTCGCAGTTGTAGCCGAAATAGTCTGCCGGATCAAGGAAAACTCGATCGCCCCAGCGGAGAATCACGTAGCGTTCGTATTCCGGCGGCACAACCACATCGTCAACAATTCTGTAACTCGTTAATTTAGTATCCTGTGAGGCAGCCATCACGGTTCCCTCTCCGTTTAAGCCCGTCGGCATAAAGCTGGGCATTTCTCGATAAATTGGCAGCGGGTGGGGAAGTCTTAACGGAGTGAAAGATAGCGGAACTACAGCTTCCGCCGAGGTGGAATTGATGCCGAATAGTGTTTTAGTTAGTTGAGGGGCAAGCACAGTGGTAGCTGCACTGCTGCCGAAGAAAATTAGCAGTTGTCGGCGAGTTATTTTAGACATAAATTCCTTATTCAACCCAACATCCCTAATCAAATGATTCTGTATGCAACTTTATCACTATTAAATTAAGCGGAGTTAACCTGAAGGTTAATTAAAATCACATTTTATTTGGGTTAATAATAAGGGTTCTCCCATAGTGGTGGTGATAACGCCAGCTTATAATCTAGCTTTCTCAAGGTTTTCAGCCTTCATTGTCCCCAAAAAATGTATCAGCTACTGCTTTTTACCCCAAACATCCGGTAGAGCCATAATAAGTTATATAAATTGGTTAGTGGTTATTTTTTAGTGGTTATTGGTTGTTTGTTGTTTGTTACCAATTCTCCATGCCCCCTGCCCGATTACCACTATTTCAATCATCTCGAAAACCCGGATCGTTTTTTCGGGATGTCGAGCGACAGGGCGCAGGTACATTAATCACTTGCGAAGACCCATAATGTGCAGGCGAAATATTGCCGTCTCTGAATCCCAGCAGCAATTGAGCATCGGCAAAATATCTAGTTCAATGTTCGATTCTCGCATCTTTCTGCCAGTCGTGGCTGCGATACTCTCGATCGCAAAACCGGAACTCTTTGCCGGCTGCGATCGGCTGTAATGATGATTGTAACTTCTGTTAATGCCGGATTTTCTTGAAACTCGCGGGCGATCGACTCTTTCGCTAAATCTTCCGCCTGCTGCACTAAACTCGCAAAAGATTGACTGCCGTCCGAATCTAGGGTAATGTAGCGCTCTTTTGTTTCAGCCAAACCTATTGATATACTTGCTGCTAAACTAATAATTGCTAGAATGATAGCCGACAATAAGCGTAGGTACAAATTCATTATTTTTGAAACTAAATACTAACACTTGTCAATGATAGTTAATAAAAATTAACAGTATGTTAATATTTGATTAAAATAAAGTTTTGTGTCACCATATTTCCCTAAAAAAGTGTCCTGTCAAATCAATTTACCACCAAAAATTAGGCTTTTAGGGGCGGGTTTTACTCGAAATATTTGTCGGTAGTAAAGGAGATCGATCAACCCGCCCCCGCGTTACTCTTCTTCCCTCTTCCTTCTTCCTGACATCCGTTACATCCGTTACACAATCCGTTGCCGAACCTTCTTCTTTATGAAATCAACAAAATGTGCGATCGCCCTCGGTAGCAACTTAGGCGACTCCCTCGCCACACTCAAAAGCGCGATCGTAACCATCAACAACAGCACAGGAATAGCCGTAAAATCTCATTCAAGCTGGTATCAAACCGCCCCCGTTGGACCGCCGCAACCCTATTACATCAACGCCTGTGCCATCCTCGAAGTGGCACTAGAACCAGAACAATTGCTAGCAACTTTATTAAAAATTGAAATAAAATTTAATCGAATTCGCAGAGAAAAATGGGGGCCAAGAACCCTCGACCTAGATTTGCTGCTGTACGACAATTTAATCCTAGAAACTCCGACACTGACTCTACCTCATCCCCGGATGAGCGAAAGAGCTTTTGTATTAGTACCTTTAGCAGAAATTGCCCCGGATTGGGTGCATCCGGTGACGAAAAGTGCGATCGTCCAACTCCTGCAAACCGCAGACTGTTCCGGAGTGCAAAAATTGCAACTGTAAAAATTGAGTACAATTCACGGATCGTAGCAGTTTCACAAAAAATGCAACCGTAGGTAAGCTCCAAAATGTGAGAGTTATCAGTCATTCCCAATGTAAAATCTAAAATCTCAAATCTAAAACCGTATGAGATCGCCTATGATGTCTAAAATCGGTGCACTCAAACATTATTCGCTTGTCGCTTATGTCGATCGGTCAAGAACTACCCCAACTCCTCAAACAACGCCTATTTTACCAAGGGCGCAAATTCAACTTTGACGTAGCCACCCTCCGTCTTCCCAACGGTTCCGAAGGCGAGTGGGAATGTATTCGCCACCCGGGCGGAGCACTTGCAGTTCCCGTCACACCCGAAGGTAAACTCGTCTTGGTACGCCAATATCGCTTTGCCACAAAAGGGCGAATTTTAGAATTTCCCGCTGGTACGGTAGAAATCAATGAAAATCCCGCCGAAACTATCAAACGCGAAATCGAAGAAGAAACCGGATATCGCGCCGGAAAATGGCAGAAACTAGGGCAATTTTTTCTCGCCCCCGGTTATTCCGACGAAATCATTTATGCTTTCTTAGCCCAAGATTTGGAAAAACTGGACAAGCCACCAGCACAAGACGATGACGAAGACATGGAGACAGTTTTATTCACCCCGGAAGAATTAGAGAAAGCTATCTTAGCTGGGGAACCCATTGATGCAAAATCTATTTCTAGCTTTTTCTTGGCACGTCCCTTTTTGATGTAAATCCGATATGTGAGTGACAGATAAAAGGTCGTTGAAATAGCGGTAAGGTGCGCTCTTCGCACCCTACTTAATATATCGTAGTAAGGTCGCCGATACGCACCCTACGGCGAAATGTATAAAGTTAAAATTTAATCAAAAAAATGTCCGATATCTCCAATCTAATTTTATTTTGGCACCGCCGCGACTTGCGTATTTCTGACAACATCGGACTGGCAGCAGCGCGCCAGCAAAGCCCGAAAGTAGTCGGAATTTTTTGTCTCGATCGCAATATCCTAAATCGGGATGACGTAGCGCCAGCTAGAGTCACATACATGATCGGCTGCTTGCAAAAACTCTCCGCGCGTTACAGGGAAGCCGGCAGCCAATTGCTGATAATTCAAGATGACCCGAGTCTAGGAATACCGAGATTAGCAACAGCTATAAATGCTCAAGCAGTATTTTGGAACTGGGATGTTGAACCCTACGCAAAACAGCGCGATCAGTCCGTATCAAACGCCCTCCAACAAGCAGGAATTCAAGTTCAAAATTTCTGGGATCAAGTCCTGCACGCCCCAGATGAAATTCGCAGTGGTACAGGGACTCCCTACACAGTTTATACACCATTTTGGAAAAAATGGAATAGTAAACCCAAAGCCCAACCCGTAGAGACACTGCCGATAACTTATCTGGAATCAATGACCGGATTAACTGCCGAAGAACAAGCAATCGCGAACCAAGCAGGTGCAATGGAAACAGTGCCAACTGCCTCTAGTTTGGGATTTATTTGGGAAAATCCATTAGTAATAGAACCCGGAGAAGACGCAGCGCAACAAAAATTAGAAGAATTTTGCGATCGGGCAATTTACGAATATCAAGAACAGCGCAATTTCCCCGCCATTAACGGCACATCCCAACTCAGTGCAGCCCTCAAATTTGGCGCAATTGGCATCCGCACTGTTTGGCAAGCTACCCAGATAGTAATGGACACTTGCCGCAGCGAAGAAGCGTGTACAAGCATCCGTACTTGGCAACAGGAAATAGCGTGGCGGGAATTTTACCAACACGCCATGTATAACTTCCCAGAATTAGCAGACGGCCCCTACCGTCCAGCATTCAAAGACTTTCCGTGGGATAACGATGAAAAGCTCTTTCAAGCTTGGTGTAAAGGCAAAACTGGCTATCCTATTATTGATGCAGCAATGCGGCAGTTAAATCAGACAGGTTGGATGCACAATCGCTGCCGCATGATAGTCGCCAGTTTCCTCACCAAAGATTTAATTATTAACTGGCAGTGGGGTGAAAAATACTTCATGCAAAAATTGATAGATGCCGACCTTTCTGCTAACAATGGCGGCTGGCAGTGGAGTGCATCGAGCGGCATGGACCCGAAACCTTTGCGAATATTCAATCCTGCGACTCAAGCTCAAAAATTTGACCCGGAGGGCGAATATATTCGGCACTGGGTTCCAGAATTGCGCCGCGTTGATACTAAAGTTTTGCTAACAGGAAATCTTTCACCTTTAGAGCGCCGACTTCTTCATTATCCCTCTCCGATCGTAGATCACAACCAGCAGCAGCGCAAGTTTAAGGAACTTTATAACCAGCAAAAAAACGCAGATTAGACTTCTCGATTTTTGGCGACCGTTACCAGTAAATTAAGTTGAGGCGGCGCCGTGTACCCACTCAAATTAAAAGATTGTATTAGTTATAATAAACTTAAATAAATCGGAGGTTGAAATGGTAGCTCTGCAATTAAAACAAATCAGTGTACCCCCAGGACATAGAGTGCTGTTCCATGATGTCAACTGGCAGGAATTTGAAGCAATTTTAGAAGAGTTGGGAGAACACCGTCCCTCTAGAATAGCTTACAGTCAAGGAACTTTAGAGATTAGGATGCCACTACCAGAACACGAGAAAGCTAAAATCATTATTGGCTATTTAGTGAAAATTTTGTTTGAGGAACTAGAAATAGATTTTGAACCATTTGGTTCGACGACTTTCAAGCGAAAAAGTATGTTACAAGGAATTGAACCTGATGAATGTTTTTACATTCAGAATTACGCTCTAATGATTGGTAAAAAGCGGATAGACTTAACAATCGATCCGCCGCCAGACTTAGCAATTGAAGTCGATTTAACTTCCAAGACTCAACTGGACGCTTACGAAGCTCTGGGAGTACCTGAAATATGGCGCTATGAAAATAAGAAGCTTCTGATTAATGTGCTTCAAGATGGGAAATATGTTGAATCGGAAATTAGTCCTATTTTTCCCAATCTGCCAATTATTGAAGCTATTTCTCAATATTGCGAACAAAGCCAAACAGTGGGGACGAGTCAAACTCTCAGATTGTTTCGGCAATGGGTTAGAGAACAAATCAGGCTTTGATGACTGAAGTCCTCACTACAAACCTGACTGTTTCCCAATGCCCAATTACCGATACAGACAAGTTATCATAAACTTAAATAAATCGGAGATTCAAATGGTAACGCTGCAATTAAGACAAATCATTGTACCACCTGGACATAGAGTGCTGTTAGATGATGTCAAGTGGCAGGAATTTGAAGCAATTTTAGAAGAGTTGGGAGAACACCGTGGCTCTAGAATAGCTTACAGTCAAGGAACTTTGGAGATTAGGATGCCACTACCAGAACATGAATTCAATAAGGAAATCATTGGCGATATGGTGAAAATCTTACTCGAAGAACTTGAAATCGATCGAGAATGTTTTGGTTCGACGACTTTTAAGCGAAAAAGTATGTTACAAGGTATTGAACCTGACAACTGCTTTTACATTCAGAATTATGCTCGAATGATTGGTAAAAAGCGGATAGACTTAACTGTCGATCCGCCGCCAGACTTAGCAATTGAAGTCGATTTAACTTCCAAGACTCAACTGGACGCTTACGAAGCTCTGGGGGTACCTGAAATATGGCGCTATGAAAATAAGAAGCTTCTGATTAATGTGCTTCAAGATGGGAAATATGTTGAATCTGAAATTAGTCCGACTTTTCCCAATCTGCCAATTATTGAAGCTATTTCTCAATATTGCGAACAAAGCCAAACAGTGGGCACGAGTCAAACTCTCAGATTGTTTCGGAAGTGGGTTAAAAACCAAATACAAAATTGATAGGAAATCCCTAGTTAACGCACTTGCTGTTAAAAAGCAGGCTTCTTGACGATCGCAAAAAAGCCATTTTCTAACAGCCAGCCTCCTAATTCCGTTGTATTTTTAATTTCGCTTTTGGGAAATAGAGAGAGAGTAAGGGTGTTGACCTTGAGATCGATCGCCCACAAAAATAACATAAGTCCCCTTGTCCCCATAACCGGAAAATTCTACATTCCCCGCAGCAGCATTCGCCGGCAGCACGCAGAAACGCCCCCTCGGCCCTTGAATCATTAAACTTGGAGCTCCAGCGGTTTGTACTGCAATCCGCCAGTAAGGCAAATCCTGCGTTACTTCGATGACGTGGTTCGGTCCTTGGGAGACAAAACCGCAGTCGCCACTATTGTTCGGGCCGCCGGAAACTCCAGAAACTCCCAGCGGTTCGGGAAATCCCGGAGCAATTTGTAGCGGTTGGCTCCGAAGGGCACCGGCATCCGCTAAAATCATTGCCAAGGCTACGGTCACGATCGGGCTAAACCACAGTTTGCCGCGATCGCCCGGATAATGGATCTTCATGTTTCCTCACACAATGACATTTGGTTCTAGTTCTTTGACGGTAGAGGATAACGGCTGTTCCAAACACATTAATCTAAAATAACTTCGGAATTTTTTTATGAATCCTCAAAATAACTTCAATTGGCAGCAAGCGTTCGGAGAACTAAAAGCTAAAGTAGAACGATCGCCAATCATCACACAAAATTCAGACAGCTATCAAGCCGTCGGAACCTTCTACAATCAATTACTGGACAAGTTTCAAAGACTCCCCAAACCGGGGCAGGTGGCAGCCTTTGCCGTCGGAGCGATAATTGTCCTGACAGTCTTTAATAGCGTCGTACAGCTAATTTCAGCGCTGATGACTCTTGCCGTTCTCGGAGTGCTAATCTACATAGCGTATAAATTGGCAATTTCCCCCCAGTCCTCAAATACTAACGACAAATAATAGGAATTTCTAAATATGGCTAACCCCACCGCGCCCAGCGGCATCAATCAACCCGATCCGTCTTGGCAAACACAATCCAAGCAAATGCCACTGCTGGTTCGCAGGTGCGGCGCTTGGGCAGTGGAAATTTCGTTAATTGCGGCCAGCGCCCTCGTTCCCTTCAGTATCGGGGCATTGGTCAACCAGGAATCTCAAACCGTGCCGCTCAATTCCTCAGTAGCAGCAGCATCCGAAACCGTCGCCCGTACCTTGGGCATACCCGTGCGCGATCGCAGCCCCAGAGTCGCACCCCTAACTAATCTATTATGGTCAGCGGCGCTGCTGGCACCGGCAGTTTTAGCGGGGTGGCAACTGTTTTTGCTTGCCAGAACCGGTCAAACTCTCCCCAAACGCTGGTTCGGCGTCAAAGTTGTCACAGCGTCGGGTATTCCTCCGGGTTTTGGGCCAGTGCTAATTCGCGAAAGTTTGGGGCGCTGGGGAGTGCCTCTGGGCGTCGCTTACGGCATTTGGCGCTTGAGCGGTGCGTTTCCTGATTTGCTGATTTTAGGGGGACTCAGCGGCTTGGCAGTGCTCGCAGACGGCGCTTTTGCATTGCGCTACAAACGCCAATCCGGACACGATCGCCTAGCGAATACTTTGGTCGTCAACGCTCGATCGAATCAACTGTCTGACAATCCTGTCAAGAGTCCAGATTGGACTGAGGAAGACGCGCAGATTGCGGCTTTGGTTGTGACTCCACAAAGCGGGCTGAAAGTAAATCGCAGTTTGTGGAATTGGATGCGCCAACACCCGGGCACCACTTTAGTGATAGTTACCGTCGGCAGCGCGGGATTGATTTTAACTTTGTTTGTCGGCACTCTCATCTACACTCAAAGTCAAGCAAATATGCGGGATTCCCGGCAGCGGAACGACGAATTATTTGTAGCTTTAGTCAGCAAATTGTCTCCCACATCGGCTAGCGGGGCATCGGGCAGGCGATCGGCTATTTTGGCTTTGGGGGCGGTGGAAGACTCCCGCGCCGTACCCCTGCTAGCGGATTTGCTAGCTCAAGAAGACAACCGCGCCATGTTGGACGCGATCCAGCAAGCTTTAGTCAGTAGCGGGCCGAAAGCTTTGCCTGAGTTGCAGCGGTTGAATCAGGCCCTCAGCAACGACCTCGATTCCCTGCGGTTTGGCGGCAAGGCCCCGGAACGCGAGTTAGCGGCCGCCCGCCAGCGAACAGTACAAAGGGCGATCGGCAAAATTCTCACAGTGTATAGCAGCCAGCTCAACGGTGTCGATCTCAGTCGCACGGATTTAGCTCAAAGTCCTGCCGGCCCGTCTCAGTTTACTTTAGTTTTAAACAAAGTTGACTTGTCGGGAATTAAGTTGAGAAATGCCAATTTAACCAATGCCAGCTTGCAGGGATCTCGCTTTTACGGCACCGGCGAAGACAGGCGTCCGGCTACCTTTGACGATTGGATTTCTGACTTGAGCGGCGCTAATTTGGAAGGAGTAAATTTGACCGGGGCGTCTTTAAACAGTGCTGTAATGAACCGGACTAATTTTGTGCGCGCTGTCATGAACAAAGCTAATTTGTCAAACGGCAATTTGAATGCAGCTAATTTCAGCAGTGCTATTTTAATTGGAGCCAATTTGCAGGAAGCACTGTTAAAAAATGCAAGTTTTACCGGGGCAGATATAGGAAGCGCGAATTTGTCAGGAGCAGATTTGTCAGGCGCGCGTTTGGCAAAAGTGAAGGCTCAAGGCGCTCAGTTGTCCTTGACAAATTTGTCTAAATCGGAATGGCAAGGTGCTGATTTGTCCGGTGCTGATTTGAGCGGCGCAAACTTACAAAATGCCGATTTGAGTTCGACTAAACTCGCCAACGTGAATTTAAAAGATGCTCGGTTGCAAGATGCTAATTTGCGGAATGCGGAGGTGAGTTCGGTTGATTTTAGGGGCGCAAATTTAGCGGGCGCGAATTTTAAAGGCGCTGTGTTTCTGGGGAAAACAGCTTCGGATCAATTTATTCAAAGTCCGACTGGTAGTAAATCCGGTCGATTCCTAGGAGTTGATTTTGCGGAGGCTAAGAATTTAGATAAAAGTCAAATTGCTTACATTTGTTTGCAGGGGGGGATTCATCCGAAGTGCCCGCAGAAGAAGTAAGGATTGGTTGTTAGCGAGTAGGGTAATACACTCGATCAAAGAACAGGTAGGGTAATTATGAGCGTTAAGCGAATCATTTATCTCATCCTAGCAATTCTGGGACTTGTGCTGCCTGGGTACTATAACTTACAGTTTTTTAGCAATGCTGGCTTGCTCGACTTTGTAAACGAGAGTTCGGCTAATCTTGCTGCAAAATCGGTAAGTTTAGATTTGTTTATCGCAACTGTAGCAGGAAGCACTTGGATGTACGCTGAGTCAAAACGATTGGATATAAGTTTTGTAGGGCTGTACATACTTCTGGGTGTGCTTGTTTCGTTTTCATGTGCTTTCCCGCTTTTCTTGTTTGTGCGGGAAACCAAGCTGGAAAAATCAAGCCAAGTCTCAAGTTGAAAAGTTGTTCACCGGTTAAGGGCGCGCAGCACAATAATTCGGTGCAGGCGATCGAGGTATTATATAATTTCCGGTAAAATCACCGTTATAGGTTTGTAGTGACGGCGGAAGTGCTCAGAATTTTATGAGGATTAAATTCCTCACTACAAACCAAAGTGATTTTTGTCGTTCGAGGTAGCATAATACTAATAGCAATTTCACTCATTTTTTGCTAAATTTTTTTGGCTTGATTTTCGTTCCACCTGCCCAATTTACTACTGCATTGTTTATTGAAATTGCTATTATATCGTTTCCGGTTGTATCGGTATTTTTCAAAGGTTCAAACAGTCCGTTGTCCCGAAAGCATAATTTTAGTCAACAGTCAACAATTCCGGAGGACTGCAACCGGAATTTATATTACGCAATAGCATCCGAATTGGCAAGAGTCTCGAATTGCGCCAATAGCATTGCCTCACCATTATTTGGAGTTCCAAAAATTTTAGGTAACTGACCTGTTTGGGCGAGAACTTGTCTCACTTCTCGGTTAGATACATCGGCTAGATTTTTGTTATTTAGAATAGCATTAACCGCAGCGATACCCACACCTTGACCAACTGCGGCGTTGAATTCAACAATTCTGCCGACAGAACAGGCAAACCCTTCAAATCCAGAACACGGACTTACCACTGCCAGGTTAGGAACGTTTTTAATTAATGCGTGGCGGATGCCAATATTAAAGATAGGGTGTTTAAAACTCAGACTTTTAAACCATCCTAGACGAGTTGCTTTATCGCGAATACCCTGGATACCTCCCCGTACATCAAAATGATAGCTAAATGTTGCCAGGGCTTCATTAGCAGGTACGCCACCTAACAGCATTTGTGCGCCAGTTAAAGGTTCTACAACTCCCGTCACATTGCCAGCGTGTCTGATATAAAGTTCTGACGCAGAAGTAACAGAAGTAGCCCCCAAACTCTTCAGCCAAGTTGTAATAAATAAGATCTCTCTTTGCATATTAGCCGTGGGTTTGCTCCCGCTTCTGGCTAAGGCTTCCGCTTCGCTGGCGGTGACTGCGAATAAAAGCGCATTCCACGAAAGTCTGTCATTTGGAAGTATGGCTATATTTCCCTCATCTAAAATTACGCCAGTTTCAGAAAAAGATAGTTTTCTTCCTCTAAAAGAGTGGTAAGCTACAGACAGAGCCGGCGAGCGAACATCGATGTAATCGTTACCCGCCCACAGAGTTTTGAGATTGCCTTTAGTGTCCTTCATTTCCCGCCGGAGTTCTTCTGCTAGTAGGGCATCTTTGTCGGCAGCGTACAGCACAAATTTTTGACTCTCTGAATCGGCCAGGTTGGTGAAGCGTTTTAGATAAATATAATCGAATTCTTTTAGGGTTCTTGCACTGAGTCCTTGGGTTTCAAAAACGAGGGTGACTGGAAGTTCTGAGTTAGGCAGACCCAATGTTTCAAATCCATTCAGCTTTTTCACACCTGCAGCTTGAGCTAATTCGCCATTGACAGTGGCATCAATAAATTGCTTGCCGGCATAAACTACCCCTTGAGAGGTGGTTATACTGGCAATTTTTTGGCCTGCTTTAGTGACTGATTTAATTTCTACTTTGCTGAGGAGATCAGCCCCAGCTTGCACTAGCATTTCTTTCAGCGCTGCACTGGCTTTGCGGGGGTCAAGTGCAATTGCCTTAACACCGGATTTTTGCAGGAACTCTTTATAGATTGTCGCCGGTGAACCAAAGGTATCTAACTTTAAAGATTGTTGAAGTTGTTCACTAATCTGACTTCTATCTAAATAAGCAAGGCCACCTCTTACCAAATGCCCGCCAATTCCTTCTTGCAAGCTTCCTTTAGACATCAGCAGAATTCGCGGATAACGCTTTGTGCGGCGAAGATATTCTCTGGAGGCAGAGACAACAGCTAGAACTCCTGGAACTTCATCACCAAAACAGATGACATCGTAAGAACGCAGATCCATGACCATTATTTAATAACCTCTGCTGATTTTCATTTTTTCGAGCTGCATCTCAATGTTTCCCGTCAAACTCTCTGTTTTTCCCAAATCTAGCTCGATATTTCCTGATTTTTGCGATAAATATTCACACTTTTCTGGACGCAGCAACCGGGTTTTTTCCAGAAAATCTTTCGTTGAGGACGATCGATCTCGGTTGCAAAACCCGGTTTCTGAGCGTCTAGAGTCCGTCACTCTGGTAATCTTGATTGCCATCAGGTGAGATTATCAGGATCTATCCCCAACTCCCGCAATCGCTGAGCTAGTCGATCGGAACGTTGGGCCAGTCGATCGGCGCGCTGGGCTTCTTGGTGGGCGCGCTGCGATTCCTGTTGGGCGCGCTGCGTGGATTCTTTCACCTGTTCTTCAGGAGTCAGATAACGTTTTCCATCGGCATCATACCAATACAACCACTCCCTTGTCACCCCAGAATAACTTCCTCTTTCACAACCAATCCCCAAACCAATTTCAGGCATCCAAACTGGATGTCCTGGCTGTAATTCATACTTCCCATTGACTAACTTGTGTACTTCCAAACGCGGTTTACGGCGGCGGCGGGAAGAATAAATGACGTAATAAAGTACGCCTAAAGCTTGATATTCCTCCAACTTTGTGCTGTATTCCTTGCGATAAGTTGGGGAAACTACTTCCAGCACAAAAGTCGGCAAAACATTTTCATCCCACAGCACGTAACTGGGACGCAATTCTTCATCATAAAACCTTTCTACACCTAAACTTAAGAAAGCATCT
The DNA here is from genome assembly GCF_036701145.1 of Microcoleus sp. Pol17C6. Taxonomy (NCBI): domain Bacteria; kingdom Bacillati; phylum Cyanobacteriota; class Cyanophyceae; order Oscillatoriales; family Microcoleaceae; genus Microcoleus; species Microcoleus sp. Pol17C6. Next base: position 8,814 of record NZ_JAUBQH010000019.1, on the reverse strand, counting down.
GGGACAATGGGCGGTTGATCGGGGTGATAATAGATACCCATATCTATGCCAAAAAACCAGTCCATGCGTTCTGCCCAAAGTATCAGCAAGATTGCTTTTAACAACCCTGGTATTAGTTCTTGCAGTTCGTTATCCACAGGCGTTTCATCCGAGTCTGGTAGTTCATCGGCGGAGGGCAAGTTCCTCGGCAAGTTGTACTGTAACATTGCGGCTTTCCTCAAAACTCACTAATATTATACCGTTGATTTGTTGAGCGATAGTATTTATTGAACGAACCGCGAAGAAGCGAAGGAAGAGAAGAGAAGATGATAGGTAATTTTGACTTAGTTAATCGGAAGTAATTTTTGTAAAAGATTTGCTGAGACTTACACGATCGACTAAACTATGTCTAACCAGTCGGTTCTAATGGGGAGCAGCCGTTAGAGGAAACGGGGAAAGTTCGGTGCAAGTCCGGCGCTGTCCCGCAACTGTAATGAGAGTCATGTCGCTTTCTGAGTCAGGATGCCCGCCGATGTGTTAGTTTACATAGTCTCATCTGCGAGGTTCAGCGTGAAGACCAGAAATCGGAAATTGGTCAGCTTGGGATTGATGGCTGGCTTGAGTTGTTATATTGTCCTGGCTTCGGCAACGCCCGCCGCAGCTATGCACATTTCGGAAGGTTTTTTGCCGGTGCAATGGGCTGCATTTTGGTGGATTGTGGCGTTGCCTTTTTTTGCCTTTGGGTTGCGATCGATTACTCGCATTACAAAAGAACACCCGGAACTTAAACTATTGCTTGCTTTGGCGGGTGCGTTTACTTTTGTGCTTTCTGCTTTAAAAATTCCCTCGGTAACGGGCAGTTGTTCTCACCCGACGGGTACGGGTTTGGGCGCAATTTTGTTCGGCCCTTCGGTGATGGCTGTACTGGGGGCTTTAGTCCTGTTGTTTCAAACGTTACTGTTAGCGCATGGTGGGTTGACAACGCTGGGAGCGAATATGTTTTCGATGGCAATTGTCGGCCCTTTCGCTGCGTATTTTATCTATCGATTGCTGTTGCGAACAGGCAGCCAGCGGGCGGCAATTTTTTGTGCGGCAGCTTTGGCAGATTTACTGACTTATGTGGCGACTTCGATTCAATTAGCGTTAGCTTTCCCCGCAGCAAGTGGCGGTTTTATCGCTTCGTTTTTAAAGTTTGCGGGCATCTTTGCTATCACTCAAGTACCCCTGGCTATTAGTGAAGGGTTGCTGACTCTATTGGTCTGGAATTGGCTGCATTCTTACGGGAAGCCAGAGCTTGAAACTTTGAAATTATTGAGACAGGAGTCATAAGCCGTGAATCAAAAACCTACAAAAAATTACCAATCTACTTCGCGGCAAAATTGGCTTTTGGCTGGTGCTGTGATTGTTCTGGCAGCGTTTCCTCTCGTTTTTGTGCGGGGTGAATATGGCGGTTCCGATGACCAAGCTAAGAAAGCAATTACCGAAATTCAACCGGGTTATAAACCTTGGTTCAATCACTTGTTTGAGCCGGCTAGCGGAGAAATTGCCAGTCTATTGTTTGCGTCTCAAGCGGCGATGGGGGCTGGCGTAGTAGGGTACGTCATTGGGTTGTATAAAGGCCGATCGCAATCTCGGCAGCAGTCTGATAATAAATCGTCGGAATGAACCATCAGATTGATAGTCTGGCTTATACCAATCGCTTGCGGGGGTTGCCGCCATCTCACAAGTTATCCTTTGCGATCGCCCTGTTAATTCTGTCTCTCGTTTCTGGGGCGATCGTCCAATTGTCGATCGCCGTGTGGTTGGCCGTCTGGATCGTCGTCTATGCGGGTATTCCGGGGAAACTGTATTTGCGGTTGCTGTCGCTACCGTTGATGTTTTTGCTGACAAGTTTGCCTGCTTTGGCGCTGGGTGCGGTTGCGGGCGATCGTATCCCCGCGATTCAGTGGGATATTTGGCAAGGTTGGGGCATTAGCATCGGCACTTTTTATCTGTATGTGAGCCGCACCGGAATATACCAAGTGAGCTTGCTATTTGCCCGCGCCTTCGCATCGACAAGCTGTATGTATTTCATTCTCTTGACGGTGCCATTTACCGAAGTCTTGCAGATTCTCAGACAATTACGCTGTCCAGAGTTAGTCACAGAACTGCTATTACTAATGTATCGGTTTATTTTTAGCTTATTGGCGATCGCCGATGAACTTTGGATCGCCCAAAACTCGCGCTGTGGCTATCGCACTTGGAAGCGGGGAATGCACAGTTTAAGCATTTTAATCGGGCAATTGCTTCAGCGAACTTTGGAAAACTACCGTCAAGTTTCGCTGAGTTTAGCGTCACGGGGCTTTAATGGAGAACTGCGCGTGTGGAATTCTTACCCTTACAAACCTTCGCGAAGATATGCATTTGAAGCCGTGTTTGGTTGCACGGTTTTAAGTTTGTTAAGTGTCGTATTTCAACGCTAAATTTATTAGGAATATTGATATAACCCACAGTTAGCACACGGCACTGCCGTGTCCCTACAATTAATCGGGCGATGGTTACATCTTTCGCGGGGATGAGCGATGATTTTGAGGTAGGGAAACGGCACTGCCGTGTCCTCCGACAATTAATCGGGTGATGGTTAGATGCGAGGGGAGCGATCGATTATTTTGGGGTAGGGAAATGGCACTGCCGCGTCCTCCGTTACTATTTAGGGGTACGGGTTTCAACCCCTGCAGGACTAAAAAAATGACTTTTATGAACTAAAAAAATGACTTTTATGAACTAAAGTAATGACTTTTATGAATTGACCTTACAAGAAATCTATTGAATGATTGTAATCAATAGATTTCTTGTAGGAATTATATTATGAAAAAAGGACAGTTCAAAAAAATACTTTGTTTCTTAATGACCTCCTTGACCGTCTTTCTGGTCACAGTCACTCAGGCACGGGCCCAACAACTACCGTTTTACTGGGATAACATCAACGTCACAATCGACGTTCAGACCAACGGAGATATGTTAGTTACGGAAAATCAAAAATATGTGTTCACAGCCGACTACAACACTGAACGATATCGCTATATTCCTTTAGATAAGGTAGATGAAATTAAAGATGTCATCGTTCAAGAAAACAATCAAATAATTCCCAGTAGCACGGGCATTGAAAACAATGAACTTTGGATTCGTTGGCAACATCAATTAAAAGCGCCAGAATCACATACTTTTGTCATCAAATATCGCGTGGTAGGCGGATTGCAGGTAGATGGTGAGAATACTCTAGTTTATTGGAAAGCCATTGCAGCGGGTCGCAAAGCTCCGATTAAGACGGGAAAAGTTACGGTGCAATTACCAGAAGCTTTGTCAGGGAAAGTTCTCTCGTTTACGAATTTTGGTACAGCCGCAGTTCCGCGTCAAGTAGATCCTAAAACATTTGAGTTTGTGGCAACTCAGCCTATTCAACCCCAACAAGAATTAGAAGTGCAAATTGCATTTACCCAGCAAATTCTGAATATACCTCAACCTGGTTGGCAACAAACTGGAAACCCTCAAACTTCTGCTGGAGAAGAAGGCTTTTTTATAGACCCCTGGACCCTTTTTTTTCTAATGTTGTTCGGACTTTTTCCAGCTTTAGCAATTATCACATCCATTGCAAATCGACGCTGCCCTGAGTGTACAAAGTTCAATCTCAAACGAACTTATAAAGTTTTGATTCCTGCAACTACTAGCCGTTCAGGAAAGCAGCAAGTTACCCATCACTGCGGAAGCTGCTCTTACCATCGCGAGTACGAAGAAGTAATTCCAGTCATTAGCCATAACAGTGGCGGTGGCGGTGGGGGTGGCGGCGGTGGCGGCGGTGGCGGTGGCGGTGGTGGCGGTGGCGGTGGTTAATATCAACGGGAGTTACGCATCACAACCAAAGAAACCGGGTTTTTACCGAATCTGTGGGCTGTAAAGAAGTATTGTCGCAAAAAACCCGGTTTCTGAGCACCCGTTGATATATTGATCTTACCCAAATTCAGGACACGGCAGTGCCGTTTCCCTACAAATAATCGGGCAGTGGTTACATTTTTTATGAAGTGCTCATGATTATTTTAGGGTAGGCAAACGGCATTGCCGTGTCCTCTTTTCAATATTTGGTAAAACTTTGATTCCCTCATTTTGGGGTACAACCGATCGCACTTCATGCACAATCATATTCCAAATATGACTTTTATGAATATAATTAATGACTTTAATGAATTGACTTCAACAAAAATTTATTGAATACTGATTGTAGTTAACAACTTTTCAGTACATTTGAGCTTAAAACAGGTTAAAAACTATGACTAAATCACGTTGGCTTCGCAAACTTTTACCATTAGCAGTATCTTTCGCAACTGCGATCGCAGCAGCAGGCGGTTTTGCCCCGCCAACTTCCGCTCAAAACAATCCGCCGCCGCAAGCCCAGGAAGTTCAACCAGCCCAAGCAGAAGGATTTAGCATTCCGATTTGGATCTATCCCGTAGGAGCAATGTTCCTAGTTTTCATCTTTATACCCAAGATTGGCTGGACTTTGGGATTAATTGCGATCGGCGAACGAGAAGTGGGAATTGTTGTCAAGAAATTTTCCCGCAAAAATTTGCCATCCAGTAGATTGATTGCTCTCGATGGCGAAGGAGGTTTGCAAGCAGATACCCTTCCTCCCGGCTGGCATTTTGGTTATTTCCCCTGGCAATATAGCATTCGCAAAGAACCAGTTGTGGTTGTCCCTCAAGATGAAATCGGTTTAATTATTGCCAATGACGGAGCCACCATTCCTCCCGATCGCATTTTAGGCAAAGTCGTCGATTGCGACAATTTCCAAAATGCCCGCAAATTCCTCACCGACGGTGGAGAAAAAGGACGGCAACTAGCCATAATCACAACTGGTACTTATCGGATTAATACGGCTGTCTTTGAAGTCATTACTTCAGCTAATGCCACTGCAAAGGGTATGCAGCCGTCGGAATTTCAACTATACAAACTTGCTCCAGATCGCGTGGGAATTGCGAACGTGCTAGACGGGATTCCGATTGATGAAGGTGAAATTGCCGGACCGATAATTCCCGGTCACGACAATTTCCAAAAAGCGCAATCTTTCATCAAAGGTGGCGGGCGCAGGGGCTTGCAAGAACAGGTGATTTTATCCGGTTCTTGGAACCTCAATCCCTGGTTTGTGCAAGTAGAACAGGTAAAAATGACGGAAGTGCCGATCGGCTATGTAGGGGTAGTAATTTCCTATGTGGGAAAATCGCACCAAGATGTAAGCGGCGCCGCTTTTACCCACGGCAATCTCGTCAACAAAGGCGATAAAGGTGTGTGGGTAGAACCGCTTTACCCAGGCAAACATCCCATCAATACAAAAGTGATGAAAGTAGAACTTGTTCCCACTACCGATGTTGTTTTAAACTTCACATCGCGGTTCAGCGGAGAACACGGCTACGACTCCAAGTTAAGTGCTTTGAAATTGCTTTCTTTTGACGGATTCACCTTTGAGTTAGAAGTTTTTCAGATCATTCATGTCGGTACTTTGGATGCACCGAGAGTCATTTCGCGCCAAGGTTCGATGCAAAATCTAATCGACCAAGTGCTGCGTCCAATTGTGGGCAATTATTTTCGCAATTCTTCTCAAGAATATACAATACTCGATTTTCTAATCGCGCGCAGCGAACGCCAAGCAGAGGCGGCAGAACACGTTCGTCAAGCCCTGCGGGCCTATGATGTGCAGGCTGTTGACACGCTGATCGGTTTGATTTCGCCGCCAGGAGAGTTAATGCAAACATTGACCGATCGCAAAATTGCTCAGGAACAAGAAAAAACTTACGAAGTGCAGCGCATTTCAGAGTCGCAACGTCAAGAATTGGTGCGTGCAACTGCGATCGCAAACATTCAAAATCAGGTGGTGGCGGCAGAACAAGGGGTGAAAATTGCCCAACTGAGTGCAACTGCTGCGATCGAACACGCTAGTGGTGAAGCAGAAGGGATTCGGCTGATGGGACAAGCAAAAGCGGATGCTTATCAAGTTGGTGTCAACGCTTTGGGTACGCAGAGTTACACGCTGTTGCAACTGATGCAAGCGGTTTCGGATGGTAGCGTTCGCGTTGTTCCCGATGTCACAGTGAATGGTAACGGCGGTAGTGGGGGTTTGCTGGACGGTTTGATGGCAATGTTGCTGCGGAATGAAACCAGTAAGAATGGAGAAAATGGACTACATTCACCTGTAATTAATGTCAAAAAATCTAAGTCTGTTGTTGTGGAACCTGTGGCTGAATCACCAGTAGTAAATGGGTATTCGGTGAAGTCGCCGGAGTCTCCTAATCATTCACCAGTTGCTCAATCTGTGGCTGTTGCGGAGATTGATATTGATTCGGCATTTGGTGAATTGTTAGATATTTGAGTTGATGTGTGCAGTTTGTAGAGAGGACGGTTGTCCTCTCTTACAGCTTTTCTTCTAAAACTTTACTGTTCAGAGAATTAGAGGTGCAAGATTATGAAGTTTATGGTTATACAGAAAGACGTGAATTTGTCAACCTTGATGGTGGTAGCTGCTTTTAGTGCGATCGGTCTAGGATCATGTGGAAATGGACTTTCGGTTTTAGCAGCAGAAACGCAAAGCGCAAACAAAACATTTGGTGATTGGTGTCGCGAAAAAGCTTCTCTGAGTCCTGAAGCTAAGCATACTGTTGAAGTGTTGTTGCGGAAATCTAAGACTACTGAGTGCAATGCAGCCGAGCGGAAACTTTCGAGTCTCACGCAACTCTACCTCGACAACAATGAAATCAGTGATATCAAACCATTGCAATCTTTGACTCAACTGACTGAACTACACCTCAGCAGAAATGAAATAAGCGATATAAAACCGCTAGAATCATTGACTCAACTATCTTTGCTTGAACTCGATAACAATCAAATCAGCGACATCAAACCGCTAGCATCCTTGACTCAATTGATTTTTCTCGGACTCAGCGACAATAAAATCAGCGACATCAAACCATTGCAATCTTTGCGTGAACTGGATTATCTCAGTCTTGACAACAATCAAATCAGCAACATCAAACCATTACAATCTTTGACTAACCTGAATTATCTATCCCTGAGTGGAAACGTAATTACTCCCAAAATTTGCCCGATGACCAAGCCAGAGTCTATCTGTAGTTGGTAACTCATAAATTAAATGCTCAAACCTTACTACTCTGAAAATGACAGGCACAAGATTATGACATTTATCTAGCAATCATAAATGAGTCGTAAAGGTTTGACCCCACCCCAACCCTCCCCTTATCAAGGGGAGGGAGTAAAAACTTCACAAATGATTTAGGATGGCTATAGTTGGACAGAAACACATGAATTTACCCAAGTCGATCGCAATTACTTGTAGTGCGCTCATCGCCCTAGCATTATCTGGAAATGCGCTGTGTACGATCGCACCATAAACGCGCTCAAAAAACAGTCAATTCTGCTGAAACCCTTGTGGAGCAAGCATCCTGCTTGCCTAAAAAAACAAATATGACTTTTATGAACATAATTAGTGAATTTAATGAATTGACTTTAACAGAACTCTCTTGAATACTGATTGTAGTTAACAGCTTTTCTGTAGAAGCTGTATAAATTATATAAGGAGAAAACATGATGTCCCAACATAACAATAACAGCAAAAGTCCGAGACCTACATTTTTTATTATTACTTTCGGATTAATTGCGTTTGGTGCGTACAAGTTCCTTCCCAGTTTATTCGCATCCAAAAGTTCACATATATCTACTTCTATTTCTACTTCTACACCTACATCGCGTGCGAGTCCATCAGGTGCGAGTCCGTCGGGTGCGATCGCAAATCGCATCAGTTTAGGAAATCAAATATTGGTAGCCTCCCAAACAACAGCAGCAAAACAAGCAGGAGTTCAAGCTTTTGCTGAGGCAAATTACCAAGCTGCCGCCGAATCTTTTGAGAAATCGCTGCAACAAAATCGCAACGACCCGGAAACCATTATTTATTTGAATAATTCCAAAGCAAGCAATGGTTCTTACTTGAAAATTGCTGTCAGCGTCCCCATTGGTACCAACCCCAATGTCGCCCAAGAAATCCTTCGAGGTGTCGCCCAAGCTCAGGATGAAATCAATAGTAGCGGTGGCATCAACAGCGCCCAACTGCAAGTAGAAATTGTCAACGATGACAACAGTCCAGAAGTGGTGAGAGAAGTTGCAAAGACCTTAGCACAAGATCAGAATATACTAGCAGTAATTGGACACAATGCTAGCAACGCATCTCTCGAAGCGACTCCGATATATCAGCAAGAAAAACTGGTAATGGTGACACCGACGAGCTTTGCCAATAATCTCTCAGGATTTGGCAGCTACATCTTTCGGACAGTACCCAATATTAGCGTAATGGCAGCTCCCTTAGCAGAATATGTAGTTAAAACAGAACGCCAAACTAATATTGCAGTTTGTTATGACTCGCAAGCACCCGATAACATATCATTTAAAGATGAATTTGTTGCCTCTCTTACTGCTGCTGGTGGCAAATTAGTTCCCACTGTTTGCGACTTTTCTTTACCCTCTTTTAATGCGGAAAATGCCCTAGCCGATGCTGTCAGCAAAGGTGCACAAGGGTAAGGATTCAGGTAAAAAATAGTTCCGCAGAGAGCCGAAAAATATGGTAATGTAGTCAGATGAGCGAAAAGCCAGAGTTATCAGCAGCACTAAAATTAGAAATGGTTGACCAGTTGAGCCACCAGGAGCTGGTCAAAATTGTGCTCACCCAACAGAAGCTGATTGAAAAATTACAACTCCAGCTCGAAAAGCTCCAAGAGAGACAGCCTAGCAATAGCAAAACAT